>JAZUHR010000183.1:0-11028 GCA_045641825.1 Lachnospiraceae bacterium | reverse complement strand
GTACTTCAGGAGACATAATTTCATGTCCTATAACCGTCACTTGAAAGCACGCCTCCGCACTTTTCCCTTTCAACACATTGCATACCAAATCCCCGTAAAAGTAGGTGACTCCGGACCACTGAGTCTCTTCCAGAGCAAAGGGAGTTATATACTCTCCGCCGTTTATGGAGCGAGTCATGCTTATGCTGTTGTCCACACTCTCTTCCGATTTTTGCAATATAATCCAGTAGTAATCGGTGAAGCCGGGAGGATTAGTCTGAAGCCAGACCTGATTATCATCTGCATCTCCCATATTGTCCCCGGTTCTTACCGTATAGCCCTCCGGTACTGCTACCAGTATATTGCCTGCCACAGTTCTCGTATTCTCCATACCTTTACTCCACCTTGGTCCAAACATTCATTACCATATTCAGTTCGCCGGGAACGTCTGTGGTAATTTTTACCCATTCGCTACCTGCCAGGAATGTGCTTCTGTCATACATGAAAAGTTCGCCGTTTTCCAACTTGCACTTAGTTTTCTCCATGACCATAAGGCCGTCTTCAATCATACCTGCCTTCTTGGCTCTTTCCAGTTCTTCCGCCGGCATTTCTTCAGGAATTTCCAGGGTGTAAATAAGTTCATTTTCCGTAACACGCAGGGTAGTCTTCATCTGAAACTCCATCTGCAGAAGTTCACGTGGGTCCACCCCCGCTGCCTTCATGTGGTCATAAGCCACCTGCACATCAACGAACTCCATTTTTTCTGTTTCAGGATTCATAGTCATTATTTTGCTAAGTCTGTAGTTGCCCAGTACCATTATTTATCTCCTTGCTTTCTCCTTTTAATTCTTCGCTACTTCATTTCATTTTTTGCATCGATTTTAGAAGCCCAATGATTCATTTACCAGTATTACGTGCATTCTGTCCTTATGACGCTCATAGCGTGTGATAAGGAAATTGCAGCAGATTGTATCCGGAGACTTGCAGTTCATGCATTTTCCTGTCTGTGTGCAGGGTGTCTTTTTACCGAAACGCTGGGTATTCATGGTCGCAGCCTCATTTCTGGCCCGCTTCACGGCAGAATCGATATCACCGGTCACCTTGTTCATGCCTACAATCAGGATGACTTTCTGGGGGCCGTAAGCGTAAGCAGATACTCTGTTGGAATTACCGTCTATATTCACCAGCACTCCGTCGTTGGTGATGGCATTGCTGCTGCCCAGATATACGTCTGCTCCGTATGTGGCCAGCTCTATAGCCCTCTTGTCTTCTGCCGCACTTCTGTCCAGGAAGTTATAATCCGGTCCCTTCACCGCGTCCAGCAGGCCGATCTGAGCTACCGACATGGAACCACCCATGGATATAGTCGCTCCCTTGGGAATAAGGGACAGCGCCAGCTCCTTGGCCTCCTCCTTGGTATGTACGTAGTAGCCGGACATATTTCTGGATTCCAGGCCCTTGATGATTTCCTTTGCCAGCAAATCATTTCTCATTGTTACGTGTTCTAACATTTCATGCCTCCTCGTATAGTATAATCAAATCGCTATATGTTTCATACACTCGCGATATGCTTCATAACTGTAGACCAGCCTCATAGGACCGGTAAGCTCCGTAAGTTTTTCGCAAAGTTCTTCCGATGACTTAATGATGCGTACGATATCCGGATTATACCTGCTGCCGGCTCCTGCCTCCAATTCACCCAAAAGACGGTTAAAATCTTTGCCTTCCGTATAATTTCTGCCCAGGATATCCGTAGCGGCATCCGTGGAATCGCTTATGGTAATAAGATCTATCAAAAAGCGGTAAGGCGACGCAGTATTGTCGAAGTCCTCAGGATATCCCAGTTTTCCGTCATAGGATTTGTGATGTCCCCTTATTATATCCGCGTACACGTCGTAGTCTTCTGTTCCTTCAAAGAACCTATACCCCATTACCGGATGGGATTTAATCAGTTCAAATTCTGCGTCGGTAAGCCGTCTGGACTGCTGCATTATTACAGATGCAATGTTGCACTTACCCGCATCATGGAGTCTGGCTCCTCTGGCAATGATATCCAGGAGATTCTCACTGTCGGCCAGCACTTCTTTTTCGCTGTTATACATAGGCAAGGAGCAGAAAAGTCCCGGTTCTTTTTTCAGTATTTCTCCTGCAATCAGCAAGGAAATGTCCTCCACCATCCGGGTATGCAGATAAGTGGACGGCTGCCTGCGAATAAGCAACTGGTTAAAAATCCTTTCCTTGTATCGCATAGTCCGCACATTGGGTAATGCCCTGTTCAAAATCTGCTTGAACACATCATTTACATAAGCCCCCATATGAGCGTAGGGAAGGTTGCTTACAAATCTTTGGTATTTCTGCAAAATGCCGGTGGTGTACTTTTCTTTTTCACCGGCCGTCATGTGCCGCGAACCTGCTGCAGCCATCATAGCCCACAGGACAGTATCGCTGGCCAGTTGGAAAATCTCCTGAGCCTTCTCTTCTTCCTGATTCCAGTCGGGAGTCTCGAACTCGTCCAAGAGGCTCTCCCATCTCTCGGCAGATTCTGCGGAATTCATGCTGTGCTCGTGGTTCGCAATCTGTATCTCCAGGAACTTAATGGTCTCTTTCCAGTTCACGTCGTCTCTGTTGGAATCACAGAACTTCTTCATACTGCCTACCACCACTGCTCTCAAGTCTTCGCTAAGACCTCTGCAGAAATCGTTCATTTCACAGAGAAGATAGTAGATCTGAACCGTGAAAAAAGACTTAACGGCAGGGTTATCTCCGTCCAACGCCTGAACCTCCGGAGATGTCCACATTTTCTGCAGTCCTTCAAGCAGTTCCAGAACCTTAGGTGCATCTTTAGCATCTTCTGCCATGGTGAAAAACAGTATATAATTTGAATATGCCGCTATGGTATTGCGGCGTGCCCTTATATCTTTATAATTGCAGTAATCATCGCTTCTGTCCACAATCCACTGATAAAGCCTGCATAATTCTTCCCTGCCCCAATTATGGTCCGCTCTGGTAAAATAATCCTGTACGCAGGTAGCATAGAACATAATGGCGCAGATAGCCTTTTCACGGCAGTCATTGGCCATATAATACTCCATGACAGGTCTGGTCACTATGGTTACCATGACCGGGTCCATGCGGCCCTGCAAAATAATCCGGCGAGAGGCTTCAAACAGTCCCTCCGCAGTCTCCATGTCCATAGGACCTTCTGCATATTCTTTGAGTTTTGCTATTATCTTCTCATTCTTTTCGTAGTACTTACGTATTACTTCCGATCTTTGTAAAACCAGTTCCTTAAAACTGTCGAAATCCGGCTGATTTATAAGCCGGTCGTTCCATCTGCATTCATCTGCCTGATTATCCAGGAGTTCCTGCATACACTCCACTATTTCTTCTTTTTTCCCCATAAATGCCCCTTACATACCTGCGCCATAATCATTTCATAGCCCTGTCACCACAGGACTCTCAATTTCATATTCATTATAGCCTACTTATCCATGAAATCAACCTACTTCACTCAGATTGATAAGTATTTGTCGCGATTTGTATTTATTTTTGTCAAAATTACACCTTATTTTATATTCGATTATAGAGGTATTATTTTTTCTTCTCCCCCGTTAAAATATTGGTTAAAGTAGTAAATCTACATTTTTAAAGGAGAAAATTTATGAAAAAAAGACTCACAGCGCTGGTTTTGACCGGTGTTCTCTGTCTGTCGGGAGTGCTTACGGGCTGTGGCAAGGGTAATGAAAACACAAATACCCCTACCACCAATCCCTCACCCACTACGGAGACCCAGAATACTCCCGCCATTACACCAGATGCAGGCAGGGATCCATCCGTAAAGCCTACCGACACTCAAAATTACATCGAACTGGCACTCAACGTTTATTACAACGATGCTGACAATTCCTACTATGCGAATGAATTAGCATCCACCTCTATCTTTGTTACAGAGGCAGGCCAGTATACACTCACCTTTGATTGTGCCACAGACCTTTCCGACGCAGCAAAATCTGCAGGCGTTAAGGCTCTTAAGAATCTCACAGCTATCTACATCCTGGATGCAGGTGTTGCCAAAGGCGCCCAGTCTCCTCTTAAGGCAGCTATGATTAAGTATGACAAGGTAGTTATCGATGGCACCGAGCTCACTGTTACTCAGACTGCTCCTAAAAAGGCTTTCAAGAGCTCCGGAATTTTTGACACTAATGACCCTATCAACTCCTGGGACGGATGTCAGGTAGAGGAGGTCGACGTGGACACTTCTAATCATGTAGCTAATTTCCTTACATCTACAGCACCTACCAAGGTCTCTGTAACTTTCACCCTGTCCGATTTGGATTGGGGCAACAAGCCTGCCGATCCTACTCCTGTTCCTACTCAGGGAGCTTCCGCAGGGGATCACAAGAACGAGCACAAGTTCAGTACTCTCGACCTTAAAAATATGACTGCTGTTGAGCTTTCCAAGCTCATGGGCAACGGTATCAACCTGGGTAACACCATGGAGGCCTATGGTAAGGGCAGCCTGGGCACAGGTGCTTCCGTATCCTCCTATGAGACCTTCTGGGGCCAGCCTATTACTACAGCTGCCATGATCCAGGGCATGAAGGACTGTGGTTTTGATACCATTCGTATTCCTGTAGCCTGGACCAATATGATGGACTATGCAAATGATAATTTCACCATCAACACCAAGCTTCTTGACCGTGTAGAAGAGATCGTTAAGTACGCTATCGTCGCCGAGATGAGGGTTATCGTAAATGACCACTGGGACGGCGGCTGGTGGGGTATGTTCGGCTCCAAGACACCTGCTACTGTAGACAAGGCTTGGAAGATCTATACCGAAATGTGGACTCAGGTCGCTACCAGATTCAAGGATTACTCCGACATGCTGATTTTCGAGTCAGCAAACGAGGAACTTGGACCGGGCCTCAACGAGAATACTGTTTGTCCTGATTCCGGTTTCCTTACAGAAAACCAGACCTATGAGATGGCCAACGCTATCAACCAGAAATTCGTAGATATCGTTCGTTCTACAGGCGGCAACAATACAGACAGATTCCTTCTGATTGCCGGTATCAATACCAACATTGCGAAGACTCTGGACAGCCGTTTCAAGATGCCTACAGACAGCGCAAATCACAAGCTTTTCGTATCCGTACACTACTATGACCCATGGAACTACTGTGGTGTTGACAAGCAGTCCAAGTGGGGCCTTAAGAATGAGTATCAGTACATGAACGATACTCTTAAGCAGCTGACCAAGTTCACAGATGCTGGCTACGGCGTAATCATCGGTGAGTACGGCGCACTGCCTTACTACGAAAACAACGTTTCAAATGTTAAAAATAACACTGCAGAATATACCTGCCATATGCTGGATAACTGTGATCTCTATAATCTGGTTCCTGTGCTTTGGGACACCAATGGTCTCTATCACAAGCAGTCCCTGGGCTTCCACACGGATTTCGACGGTAGCGTATTCACTACCCGTGGTTATCAGGAAGAAAAGGCAATGGGCGAAGAGGCTTATATAGCCAAGGTAAAGAAGTGCATGTCAGATGCCATGGCTGCTGCACCTGAGATGTGGGAAGGCGTTGAGACCTATGAGCCCGGCACACCTGTAGCCTGGATCATGTGGAATGGTGGTGCAGGCACCTACAGTGTAGGCGACGTATTCAACCCTGCTGACAACACTGAAGGCATCAAGGCTACCAACGCCATTATCGAAGGCGCAGGCACCTATACTGTGAGCCTTGATTTTGCCGGCGGCAACAATGGTCTTACCTTCGCTGCTATCGGTCTTGCCGATGGTGAGCTCCTCTATCCCAACTGTGTAATCCACATCACCAAGATTACTCTGGATGGCGTTGAATACAAGATGAAAGGTCTCTGCTATACTTCTTCGGATGACGGCAAGTGTACACGTGTAAATCTCCTGAATCCTTGGGTAAGTAAGCCTGCTGATGATGCCAGAACTATTATGGGATCCGCTCTTAATGCTACTCCTCAGCTTCTGGATGCTACGGACATGGTTGGTATCAAGAATATCACCATTACCTTTAACTTCGTTGTAAAATAACTAATTTCTAATTTGTTCCCCTTTGACCTGCCTCCTGAAACGCGAGGCAGGTTTTATTTTTCCAAAAAAACTCTTGATTATTTAGGCCTATTGCATATATATTGTTATGGTTTGAAATTACAGATTTTGAATATTACAAATTGCTTGTTTATAAAAGGACCGAACTATGCTTGCAGAATTACAGAAAAACGACTCCATTAAAAAAATACTAATCAACATGGTGATTGCCGCCGTGTCCCTTTTTGTAAATGGTATAGGAGTTTACCTTACCATCCACGCCAATATCGGTGCCAGTCCCTGGGATATCTTTAATCTGGGCCTGTCCCATACCTTCGGAATCAAATACGGCACAGCCTCCATCATAGTTTCATTTATTATTCTGGCCATTGATATTTTGCTCAAGGAGCCTATAGGCATAGCAATGTTTATCGATGCTGTTGTAGTAGGAAAGACTGTAGATCTATGCAATTATGTGAATATCGTTCCGGTCCCAAAGAATCCTTTTACCGGGGCTCTTATGTGCCTGATCGGACTCTTTATAATCGGCTATACCCAGGCCACATACATGTTCGCCTCCTTAGGCTGCGGCCCCAGAGACACTCTGCTTGTAGGTCTTAAGAAGCGACTCAAGAAAATCCCCATAGGCGTGGTAAGCATTGGCCTCCTTAGTTCTGTTACCTTAATCGGTTTCCTTTTAGGAGGACGTCCCGTGGGCGTTGGCACACTGATTTGTGCCTTTTTGGCAGGCCCCATTATGCAGCTGGCACTTACCAGTCTAAAAATCGACGCCACCAAAATCCATCACCAGAGGTTACAGGAGGCAGCCAAGGTCATATCCAAACGCTAGCTTTTATTAAATCCTGTTTTAACGAAATAAGGCTTTCGGAATTGTTAATTTCAGATTTAACAATTCCGAAAGCCCTTTATTTTACCACATCATACGCCCTTTGTTTCACCTTATCATAAGCCTTTTTTTTATCTAGTCATAAGGCCTTAATTTAGATTTTCTTCTATGCGCCTACTTTTTCAGTTTGATATTGGCAAAGAGACTGGCCATAGTGGTTGGCTCTTCGTCGCCGAAGCTATAAGTGGCAGCCGGTGTTTCCTCTATCTCTTCCTCTACCTCTTCCTTCTCATCCACCGCCTTTATGGAGAGAGATATCTTGCCATCCTTGACGTCGATTATTTTCACATTGACCTTCTGCCCCAGTTCCAATACTTCCTTCGGCGATTTAATCCTTTTCTCGCAGATCTGTGAGACATGTACCAGTCCCTGCAGGTCTTTTCCAATAGTCACAAATGCCCCGTACTGCTCTATTCTGTCGACTGTACCCTCTACTACTGTACCTACAGGCAGCATGGCCACACGGGAATTATGTGCCTCCACTTCCTGTTCCTTCAGTATATCTTTAGCGGACAGGGTAAGTTTCTTATTTTCCTCATCGACATTAATAACTATAACATCCAAGGTCTTTCCCACATAAGAACTGGTATCCTCTACATACTTAAGGGCCAGCTTGGAAGCCGGAATAAATGCCCTGATTCCCTCCAGATAAGTTACTACGCCTGCATTTGTGGCTTCACTGACCTTTACGCTGGCGGGAGTCCTCTCTGTCATCATCACCTTAAGCTTATCCCACGCCAGGATGTCATCTGCCTGTTTGCTGGAAAGTAAAATATTGCCGTATTTATCCTCGCGAAGAACAATAGCGCTGATCTCATCTCCCACATGAATATCTCCCTTAATGGAAAAACGGGGATCGTTGCTCAGTTCATCAATCTTTATAATGCCTTCTGCATAAGCATTTAAGTCGACTGTCACTTCCGAATCACTTACACCTATTACTGTGCCCTTCACAATATCTCCGGCTTGCATTTTCTTGCAGCCCGAAGCTATAGCACGCTCAAAATCTTCCATACTCAAAAAATCATCTGTCATAGCCGCCCTCCGAATGTCTTTGTACAGTTATCCTCTACAGATACTGTTTTCTTTTGATTTTATTATAATGCTTTTCCAATAGCGGGTAAACCACGTATGTCATTAATTTCATGTCCAGATTAAAGAAATATATCGAAAAAAGCAATATGAACAAGGCTATAAGCACTATTGCCGCAATAAGTAATATTTTTAATATAAGCATTTTAAAATTTCTCCTTTACCAAGCATGATCATCATCTAACACTTCCAGTGTAGGATCCAATGGTTCTTCTCTCATCACAGTACGCATATAACGATTAAACTGATCTCTTATGTACTGACGTGGTGCGATTCTTGGGTCACAAAGATCGTGACTTACCCATACCAAATGGATACCATGCTCTCTAGCCTGCTCTTCAAAAAGTCCATGCATACCGGAAAGTGCCTTACAGGACATATGCTCCCACAGCATTACCATATCCGCATTCATCCCTTCACAAGTCTCCCACAGCTCGTCAAGAAGTGCAGTATATCCACCATGAGTATGATTTCTCATAATCATATTTTCCATAAGGTATGCTATGTCAAAATATGCTCGTTCTCTATTCTCAGGCGTATCTTCTTCCGCTATTTCCTCCTTGATAACCATGGAAAGCATATCTGTAAGAGGCACCACCCCCCAGCAGTTCAGCATCCAGTACAACATATCAAAGAAATAATGTGATTGCACTCCCCATACCACACATCTGTGTCTGTATTCAGGTGCCATCATATGCTTTTTCTCGTAGCCTTTCTTCACAAGGGCCATGATTTTTTCATCAATGGTCACAAATTCCGGATTACGCCCTGAGTTTCCCATGAAATTCGTATCGTTATAAAGGCAAAACACCGCGCCTATGAACTGAGGGTAAGGAGTGGAATTCACATTCAGCCACTCTGTACGGTTTCTCGTGGTGCTGTTAACACGCTTTGCGCACTCAAAATATGCTTTCCAATCCCACTTGGCTCCTGTCTTTTCCTCAATGAATTTAATGGCCGCCTTTACATCCTCTGCCGCATATTCCTGTACGTCTCCCGCTTTAAAACGAATGGGTGCCAGGAGCTGAAAGGTAGGGATTCCATATTCACGTTCCAGTCTTTTGGCGATAAAACCGTTCCCCATCATGGAACCATCGCAGGTAGTATTTACCTGTACTGCGCATTTACCCAAAACAGGAAAATCATCTTCTATGGAGATTCCCAGCTCAGTCTCGGGCATCGGACATACATCTCCGGGAATACCGTAGGTCTGCGCCACATCAATGTAATGCTCCGCACAGCTCTGATTGATGAGGTTGGCTCCAAATAAGGTAGGGATTTCACGCCCGATACCATATAAATCCGGAAAGCCCATAAGAAAAGAGGTCATGGCATTTTCATCATGCAGCACTGCCTTTTCCGACATTTTAACGTCGTTACCGCAGCGTCTGTCGGCTCGAAGGCTGCGATTAATGACCATGCCCATTTCTGTAACGACATAGCCTATTGCCGTATGAGTGATACGCAGAGTCTCTTTTCGCTGTCCGGTAGTGTATTTATCTATCATATGAGGTACAGCCAGGTAATTTCCCATCCAGCGATATCTGAAAAGTCCTTTTAAAAAGCCTCTGCCCATGGAGATTTTTATAAGCTTTCCCCATGTATTTAACCACATTCCGAAATCGTACATGGTATCTGTAAAGCCGCGCCATTCTCTATGCCTTCTCACCTTCCCATGGCCATACATACCGCCCAGGGCCTTTGCTCCCGCTCTCTTTTCGGGATTCTTCTGAACATCCATTATTTCCCCTCCCCGCCTACAATTTTCTTCACTTCAATGCTTTCGACGAAAGCCTGCACACGGGTGCGCATTTGCCCCGCTGATGACTTTATATTGTAGGGGCTGTCCACAGTCATTACAGAATAACCATAGTCCTCTTTAAGCATCGCCTGAGCCATAACCTTCTCGTAACCCCATGGATCGCAAAATTTAATCTGGATATAAATAATCCCGTCAGCCTTGAATTTACTGGCCAAATCGGCCACATAGGCTTTACGTCCATACACCTTTTCCATGTTCATTACGCGTGGGCACTGCCCCGAATATACGTAGTGGCGGCACACCTGCGTAAGTGCATCTTCCGTATCATTCATAGGTATTTCTTCTCTCCCTGGGAAAGAACCGAAGCAAAAGCGGTCAGCACACACATATGCACCTGCCTCCTCTATAAGCTTGATGCATTCAGGATCGTCCATTTCAGAGCCTACCACCACGACTCTTGCACGGTACCTCTTTTCGTCAGGCTTTCTGCTTTTTAACTCTTCCAAGGTCTCTGCCAGCTTGTCACGAATTTTATCCTTGGGACAAACATATGTAGCCAATGTAAGAACCGCAAACTCATAGCCGGTAATTCTGGGATTCTCTTCTTTTCTGAACTCTCCTATTGCCTGAATCAGGCGGCATATCTCGTTATGCTCCTTTACAGCCTCTCTGATAGACGCATCCGAGGTATCTATACCGTAGTGGTCTCTAAGAGGCTTAAGAATGTGGTTTTCACACTGTAGCCTCAAAAGCTTAACACCGTTTTCATCGGCTTTAAGAGGAATTTCCATGTGCTCATAAAAAAAATCACTTTTGCCGGTATCCATGGCATGAAGCAATTCAATATTTTCAGCAGCCCTGTTGATCATGGTACAACCGTCAGGTGCTATGAGGCAGTCAGCAAAGTTATAGCCACCCTCAATGGCACGCTCCAAAAGTGCTCTGGCATTCTCACACATCATGTTTGTCATGTAGTAGGTAGCCATCTCCGTAGTTGTAGTGTTGGGCGCAGTCAGTCTCACTGAAAAACACCGCCCCAAATTAAAAAGCGGTTCCGGAGTATTTTCACATACTGTAGCCACGCAAACTCTCCCCTGAGCTTTGGCTTCACGTACGGTATCATTGTACGCGTCTCGTATCAACTCCTCGAAATAATACAAATGTTTTAAATCTTTCATGTCTCCTCCAATCGACTCCTTTGATACACTTTACCTG
>JAZUHR010000182.1:0-7506 GCA_045641825.1 Lachnospiraceae bacterium | reverse complement strand
TCGTTCTCCTTCCTATCACTCTTTACGAGGATCGATGATTCTTACAACACCCTGCTCAGGCTTAACACGTCCGTAGGAACCTGCAGCCTTCTCCCATGCTGTATTTGCATCGTCACCCTTCTTGATGAAATCTGTCATCTTGCCAAGGTTAACGAACTGATAGCCGATAACTTCGCTGTTCTCGTCGAGAGCGATACCTGTAACATAGCCCTCTGCCATCTCAAGGTAACGAACACCTTTTTCCTTTGTAGCGTACATAGTACCTACCTGGGAACGAAGGCCCTTACCAAGGTCCTCAAGACCTGCGCCTACTGCAAGACCGTCATCAGAAAATGCGGACTGTGTACGACCGTAAACGATCTGGAGGAAAAGCTCTCTCATAGCTGTGTTGATAGCATCACAAACAAGGTCTGTATTCAGAGCTTCCAGAATGGTCTTGCCCTGAAGGATTTCTGCTGCCATAGCTGCAGAGTGAGTCATACCGGAGCAACCGATAGTCTCTACGAGAGCCTCTACGATAACGCCTTCCTTAACATTGAGGGACAGCTTGCAGGCACCCTGCTGAGGTGCGCACCAGCCGATACCATGTGTAAAGCCGGAGATGTCTTCAATCTTTTTTGCATGGACCCACTTGCCCTCTTCAGGGATAGGTGCTGGCTCATGCTTTGCGCCCTTAGCGATTGGGCACATGTTCTGAACTTCCTTTGTGTAAATCATTATTGGACTCCTTTCAATTTCTTTCAACGCCAAGCGTTGCAACATTGAATTCACGACCCTTAGTCGTGCCTTTTAATATTTTCTCACAAAAATGTCATTTCGTAAATAGTAAAAATGTGATTTTCGTAAAATTTTGACATATTTTTCACAAAACCATTTTCGCTCCGCTCGTGAAAACTGTGTACGCTCCTATCCTTCCCCCGAGACATCTTCTATGAGTAAGTTTTAGGTTACGGAAATGCAGTTGTGCCACGTATTTTTAATGTGTCCAATCGGCGAAAGTATCCTGTCTTCGATTGGTAGATACAGTAGAACAAATCTCACAGCTGCAGATGAAGGTTTTGGGGACTCATAGCAGATGCCGCGGGAGCAGGAATCGTCCCGTCCCCAGACTTTCCTTCGCTCCGCTTTAGGTTGCCGCGGACCACTATTTAAGCGGAGCGAAGCTCCTTTGGGGGTATCCGCGTGTGTCTGCAGGCGGTGGAGCTTACGAATAAGCCCCACACAGAATGTATATGTGCAAGCAGGGGCGGAATACTCAGGCTCGGCTGTTTGACCCGAGTGGGAAACAGCACTTACAGATACAGGCGTCGCAAGTTCCCGTTCCAGCCCCGAACTTGCAGGCTGTGTCTGTTAGTGTCTGTCCGTGAGGGGGCAACCTGACGAAATGAGTGTTCCGTACCGCTTGCATAAGCCTTACATACTAATAAAGCGTTTCGGAAGCTTCACAGCCTGTGGATGCAGGTGGCGAGCCAAAGCTGCGAGCGGAGCAAAAAAATGACTCCGGAAAGGATGCTTTCCGAAGTCATTTAGATTTCTATAAGTCATTATTTGTTCTGAAGGTACTCGTCGATACCCTTTGCAGCCACTTTACCTGCCTGCATAGCAAGGATAACTGTAGCAGCGCCTGTAACGGCATCACCGCCGGCAAATACGCCGGGACGTGTGGTCTGACCGTTCTCGTCAGCAACGATACACTTATGTGCATTGCAGTCAAGGCCCTCTGTGGTAGATGTGATAAGAGGGTTAGGGCTGGTACCGAGAGACATGATAACCGCATCAACATCGATGGTGAAGTCAGAGCCTGCCTTAACAACAGGGCGACGACGTCCGGATGCATCCGGCTCACCCAGTTCCATCTCTACGCAGCTGATACCCTTTACCCAGCCGTTCTCGTCTACGAGAATCTCGGTAGGATTGGTAAGAAGCTTGAAGTTAATGCCTTCTTCCTTTGCATGATGTACTTCTTCTACTCGTGCAGGAAGCTCAGCCTCTGAACGTCTATAGATGATATATGTCTCTGCGCCAAGACGAAGAGCTGTACGGGCAGCGTCCATAGCAACGTTACCACCACCGACTACGGCAACCTTCTTGCCCTTGAAGATAGGTGTATCATAATCTTCCTTGAAAGCCTTCATAAGGTTGTTTCTTGTGAGGAATTCGTTAGCTGAGAATACTCCATTTGCCTGCTCACCCGGAATGGCCATGAACTTAGGAAGACCTGCGCCGGAGCCGATGAATACAGCCTCGAAGCCTTCATCATCCATAAGTTCGTCGATAGTGATGGACTTACCGATGATAACATTGGTCTCGATCTTAACGCCGAGAGACTTAACGTTCTCAACTTCTGCAGCAACTACTGGATTCTTAGGAAGACGGAATTCAGGAATACCGTAAACAAGTACACCGCCGGCCTCATGAAGTGCTTCGAAGATAGTTACATCGTAACCCTTCTTTGCAAGTTCGCCTGCGCATGTAAGACCGGAAGGACCGGAACCGATAACAGCAACTTTCTTGCCCAGTTTAACATCTGTGCCCTGAGGCTTAACACCGTTCTCACGTGCCCAGTCAGCAACAAATCTCTCCAGTTTACCGATGGAAACAGCCTCGCCTTTGATACCTCTGATACACTTGGCCTCACACTGTGATTCCTGAGGACATACACGACCGCAGATAGCAGGAAGTGCTGAGTACTTGCTGATTTCATCGTATGCGTTCTTAATCTCACCCTTTTCAACCTCTGCGATAAATGCAGGGATGTTAATCTCAACAGGGCAACCCTTCTGACACTGAGGGTTCTTACACTTTAAACATCTTGTAGCCTCAGCCATAGCCTCTTCCATATTGTAGCCGAGACATACTTCTTCAAAATTCTTTGCACGTACCTGTGGCTCCTGCTCACGTACAGGAACACGTACCAATTTATTTGTAACTTCCATATCTATATCCTTTCGTTCTCCTGTATTAGTTGCACTGGCCGCAGCCACCATGATGTGTAGCGCCTTCCTTCTCACGAAGAATTGCTCTGCCCTCTTCTGTCTTGTACAGCTGCTGACGCTTCATAGCTGCATCGAAATCAACCTTCCAACCATCAAATTCAGGACCGCCAACACATGCGAACTTAACTTCGCCACCAACCTGAACACGGCAAGCACCACACATACCTGTACCGTCTACCATGATAGGGTTCAGGGATACTACTGTAGGAATACCAAGTTCCTTTGTAAGAATAGTAGCAAACTTCATCATGATCAGCGGACCGATTGCTACTGCGTGGTCATATACTTTCTTCTCTTCATTTACAAGATACTTAAGGCAATCATTAACATTACCCTTGCGGCCCATTGTACCGTCATCTGTAGTAACATAAACATTTGCCGCTACCTTCTTCATCTCTTCAGCCAGGATGATAAGGCTCTCATTTCTGGCACCGATGATAACATCTACATCTACACCGTGCTCATGCAGCCACTTTACCTGAGGGTAAACAGGAGCTGTACCAACACCGCCTGCCATGAAAATCATCTTCTTTTTCTTAAGTTCCTCAATAGGCTCGGAACAAAGATCGGATGCTACGCCAAGAGGACCTACGAAGTCCATGAACTCTTCGCCTTCCTCATATGCTGCCATCATCTTGGTAGATGCCCCCACGATCTGGAAAACGATGGTAACTGTTTCCTTCTCTCTGTCATAGTCACAGATAGTAAGCGGAATTCTCTCACCCTTTTCATCTGTCTTAACGATGACAAACTGACCCGGAAGGCACTTTTTTGCCACACGTGGTGCATGCACATCCATAAGAACAATGCTTTCAGAAAGCTTACGCTTAGCTAAAATCTTATACATATCCTTTTCTCCTTCATAAAATTAAAAATATAATTTTAATAAATGATAATGCTTTGTGAAAAAAATAGCAAGTGATTTTTAGATATTTTTAACAATTTTCTTTTAAAAAAAATTGTCCGAATTGTTCAAAAAAAACACTTTACTTTAGTTCTATAACGTGTTAAAATTTGAAAGCGAACTATTCACAGGTAATCAGAACGTATGACTGTCGGAGAACTTGTTTTCCGACAGTCATATGGATTGATTAGCCTGTAAAGGCTGGACGTAAACAAATGAAATAGACCATAAGCAGCGCAGCTGCGACTTACGCCGAAGGCGGAAGGGTCTATGAATTTTTTTACGGACACCTGTGAATAGTTCGCGTAGCGAACCAAAGAATCGGTCAGTGATATCCTGTCGGAGAACTTGTTTTCCGACAGTCATATGGATTGATTAGCCTGTAAAGGCTGGACGTAAGCCGTTCGCGTGAGGGAATTTGTTTTTTGTTTTAGGAGGTTATATTAAAAATGAGTATTAACATTAAGACACCGGCTGTAGATTATCTTTTCGATGCTATCTTAAGCCTTAACGATAAAGAAGAGTGCTATGCTTTCTTCGAAGACATCTGCACAGTAAATGAACTGCTCTCTCTTTCTCAGCGTTTCGAAGTAGCTGCCATGCTCAGAGCCAAGAAAACATATCTGGAGATTGCAGAAAAGACCGGTGCTTCCACTGCTACCATCAGCCGTGTAAACAGATCACTGAACTACGGTAATGATGGCTATGACATGGCATTCGCCAGAGTCGGCACCTGTCCGAAAGAAGAATAGAAACATAACAAAAACGGGGCTGTTTTACAGCCCCACTTTTTATCCTTTCTATCCTGATGACAACCTATTTTCTGTTCAGTTCTGATTATTTATAAGCCAGCCCAATGTTTTTTCCGAAAAAGAATACTGAGACATGTATTCACCTCTGAAAAGTGCTTTGTGGCCTTCCAGATAATCGTAGTAGTCACATTCTATTTTACTCTTGTATACTCCCACGTCTCCGCCGTTATGTATCAGGGCCTCACCTATTCCCAACTGCTCAAAAGTATTGTTGAGATCTGCGCGAAGATTACGTATATATGACTCCCTGTCATTGTCTTCATACAGCGCAATCATCATTTCTTTGGTGGACACCGTAGCCCCACATCTGTCAACCAGATAAGCCAACAATTCTTTCGTTTTTTTATGCTTGAACTTTATCGGTTCCCCATCCATATATGCCTCAAAATTTCCGAAGCAATGAATACGCAGTCCTTCAAATTTGGATGAAAGCGGATACCTAAGATTTTCCATGGCATTCTTAAGTTTTTCATCGGTTATGGGCTTCATCAGATAGGCACTGCAGTACAAATCATGAGCCTCCAGTGAATAGTCCGAATAACCGGTGCAGAATATAATATTGACCTGGGGATTGGACGCCTTCATTTTCTTGGCTAATTCAAGCCCGGTAATGCCTTTTATGTTTATGTCCAGAAAAGCAATGTCTATCTTATTTTCCTCGGCACAAATCAGCGCCTCCTTAGGACTTTGAAAAGAATAGACCGTAGCCTCCGGCAGCACTCTCTTAACAGTCATCGTCTCCGCCGCCAGTACAATTCTCTCATCATCGACAATAACTACTTTCATAATCTCACTCCCTTCGGAACAAAAATAGTAATCTCTGTTCCCTTTCCCACTTCACTGTTTACTTCGAATTTCCCGCGACATATAGCCTCCAGTCGCTCTCGAACATTTTCGATACCCACATGACTGCGACCGTCTTTTATAGGGATATTTTCGTCAAATCCGACTCCGTCATCTTCTACCCGAATCACGTAATTTTCATCGGTCTCATATGTTCTGACAGTCACGGTCCCTCCGTTTTCCTTTGGCAAAATCCCATGCTTCACCGCATTTTCCACCATTGGCTGGACTGTCAGGGAAGGTAGATAGAAATCGGTAGTCTCAATTTCGTAACGAATGTTAATCGCATCTTCAAAACGTATTTTTTCCAACCAGAGGTAAGTTTTTACGTGTTCCAGTTCCTTCTCAAAAGGTATCATTTTATTTTTTCCCAAGGAATCCATATTGGTCCTAAGATAATCCGCAAAACGATTTACCACATCCCTTGCTTCCAAAGCATTCTGCATCTCGCACAGACCGCTTATGGTAGTAAGCATGTTGTAAATAAAGTGAGGCTGCATCTGGGAAAGCATGATTTGAGTCTTCCACAGTGCAATCTCCTTTTCCTGTCTTTCCATAATAAAACCCTTATGCAAATCCACACGTACATAAAAAATAAAAATAAAAAATGAAAGTACAATATAACTGCTACACACGCCAAACAGCTCATCTACTATTACAAGTAAGGATATCAGAGTTGAAAAAACAAGGCACAATACAGTATCAAATTTTCCCAGTATTTTTCTTTGGCGTACAATCAGAATCATTATACATAAGATTCCGAACTTCGCCACAATATGCATAATTATATATGCCGGGATGCTGAAGAAAATTTCCCCGTTCTCCAAGTGATAAATACTCGGTATATGAATAAATATGATATAAAGGAGAGAAGTGACTGTCCACCAGCCATACAATAATTTATGTGTACCCACGGAAGGGGTATATATAACTCCCTTTTGCATATAGTCTTCCGTCACGATTGCTTCCACGTAATAATACAAGGCAATCGTAACTCTGAAATACAGCACATAATCCAATGAATAGACCACGGCCATGGGAATTTCGCCATACTTTTCCGGAACACCGCTTATTAAAAAACTCCAGGTTACAATCTGAACAATAAGCATTGATATCATAAGAACAAGCATTGTTCTAAAATGTATTGTGGTTTTAAAAACAGGCTTTTGCCAAATACTGGAAAATAACAGCAAAAGCAAAAGTAAGCCAATCGTTGTCTCTGCTGATATATTAATATAATACTGGATTATATTACTCCCCATTCGCCTCTCCTCCTATGCGAATTATTATAGCATGAACGTCTGCTTATGTAATCACAAATTTAAAAAATCATTGCATTCATTGCCAAAAAAAATTATCTTCCGTGAAATTGATTTTCACAGAAAAACACGAGCAAAAGCAGTAACTCTTGCCCGTGTTTATTAATTACTCTCTATACTTCTTTCTTTTCCCTGTCAAAAGCATTCCTGCCAATGCCATAGTACCTAAGGCAATAAAGACAAAGTACATACCAAGAGGATTATTTACACCTGTTGGCGTAACAACTATCGGTGGATGGTCTCCTGTAGGATTCTTGTCATCATCAAGCGGATCATCTTCACTAGGTGGAATATCGCCTATATCGGGATTGTCTTCCAGCGGTGGTTTATCTTCACCCGGTGGATTATTTTCACCCGGTGGAGTATCCCCTCCCGGTGGATTATTTTCACCCGGCGGAGTGTCCCCACCCGGTGGATTAATTTCGCCCGGTGTAGTGTTCCCACCCGGTGGATTAACTTCGCCCGGCGGTGTGTCTTCACCCGGCGGAGTGTCTGTCGGAGTCTTACTCGGTGTTGGCGTACTCGTATCAGTCGGCGTCGGTGTACCGGTATTAGTCGGCGTCGGTGTACCGCTATTAGACGGCACTGGGGCGCCGGTATCGGTCGGCTTCGGTGTACTGCTGTTGGTCGGC
>JAZUHR010000181.1:0-2703 GCA_045641825.1 Lachnospiraceae bacterium | reverse complement strand
ACCTACAAGTACAACAGCACCTACAAAAGAACCAACTAACACACCAACCTTGGCACCTACAGATACACCGGAACCAACAGCAACACCGACACCGGAGCCAACAGCAACACCGACACCGGAACCAACAGCAACTCCTACGCCTGAACCTACAGAGGCTCCTACAGTAACCGAACCTGCAGCTACAGACGAACATCCGGAAGATTTACTTGCTGGTATTTGGGAAGGCGATTATGGCGCAGAATATATTTTCTATAAGCCTGGTGAAGGATATAGAGTAAGTTCAAGTGAGGATTATGCTTACTGGAGTATGGATACAGATGGATATTATGCATTTAGCAATTCTGATAACAATAAGGTAGTCTTTAAGACTTATTCTGCTTGGAGCGATACCGGTCATTTTAGATTTGTATTAGAGGGTGAGACACTTCAAGTGTATTCATTTGATCCCAGTGGTGAGGACTTGATACATACATTACATAAAGTAAAATGTCATTATGATGAAAATATGCATGATTATACATGGGATGAGTAAAAGTAAATAATGGGTGTATGGAAGAAAATTGATGTAGTATTTGGCTATAGAAGAGTCTATGCTTGAAAAAGTTAAATAGCATGGGACACCTGCAGGGGTAAACTTTGCAGGTGTTTTTTAATGCGCTTGGCTTTGAACTTATGAAAAAGGAATTTTACTTGAATTTTCACACAAATCAGCTATAATAAGAATGTTAAAAATATGACACGGTATATACCGTAAGATCGGAGATTAAAATGAGCAAAAAACCTACAGTATTACTTATTCTTGATGGTTATGGAATTAATGAAAAGACAGAAGGCAATGCAATTAAGCAGGCTGCTACTCCTGTTATGGACGAGCTTATGAAGACATGCCCTTGCGTACAGGGACAGGCTTCAGGACTTTTCGTAGGTCTGCCTGACGGACAGATGGGTAATTCCGAAGTTGGACATACAAATATGGGGGCAGGTCGTATCGTATATCAGATGCTGGTTAAGATCACTAAGGATATCGAAGATGGCACTATTAAGAAAAATAAGGCTATCGCTGATGCTATGACTGCAGCAAAGGAGAAAGGCACAGCCCTTCACCTGATGGGCCTGGTTTCTCCCGGTGGTGTTCACAGCCATATGGATCACCTTTTCGGTCTGGTACAGATGGCTAAGGATATGGGCATTGAGAAGATTTACCTCCATGCTTTCCTGGATGGACGTGACGTTCCACCTGCATCTGCTGCTGATGATATGAAGACAGTAGTTAAAAAGTTCGAGGAAATCGGTGCCGGCAAGGTGGCTACTATTGCAGGTCGTTTCTGGGCTATGGACAGAGATAATGCATGGGACCGTGTAGAAAAGGCTTATGCAGCTATGGTTTACGGAGAAGGCGTAGAAGAGGATTGCCCTGTTTGTGCTATTAAGAACTCCTATAAGAATGACAAGACAGACGAGTTCATGCTTCCTACAGTTATTGAGAAGGATGGCATGATTAAGAAGGATGATTCTGTTATTTTCTTCAATTTCCGTCCTGACCGTGCTCGTCAGATTACAAGAGCATTTGTTGACCCTGATTTCAAGGGCTTCGAGAGAAGAAACGGTTATTTCCCTGTACAGTTCGTATGCATGGCTCAGTATGATGCTGAGATGCCAAACGTAACTGTTGCATATCCTCCTGAAGAGCTTAAGATGACCTTCGGCGAGTATCTTTCAAAGAATGGCAAGACACAGCTGAGACTTGCAGAGACACAGAAGTATGCTCATGTTACATTCTTTTTCAACGGCGGCGAAGAGAAGCAGTTCGAGGGTGAGGACAGAATCCTGGTTAATTCCCCGAAGGTGGCTACCTTCGATATGCAGCCTGAGATGAGTGCACCTGAGGTATGCGAGCGTCTGGTAGAGGCTATCAAGTCAGATAAGTACGATGTAATTATCTGTAACTTTGCAAATCCTGACATGGTTGGCCATACCGGTATTATGGAGGCTGCTGTTAAGGCTATCGAGACTATCGATGTATGTGTAGGAAAGGCAGTAGCTGCTATCAAGGAAGTTGGCGGCCAGATGTTTATCTGTGCAGACCATGGTAATGCAGAGCAGCTGATTGATTATGCTACAGGTGAGCCTTGGACAGCTCATACCACCAATCCTGTTCCATTCCTTATCGTAAATGCAGATCCTTCCTTCTCACTTCGTGAGGGCGGATGCCTGGCTGATATTATTCCTACCATGATTGAGATGATGGGAATGGAGCAGCCTGCAGAGATGACAGGTAAGTCACTTATTGTCAGAAAGTAAAAGGAAAAAAGTATTGAACAACTGGTTATACAAGCTTGAAAGAAAATACGGAAAATTTGCTATCCCCAATCTGACCGTCATTATGATGGCCTTCTACGTGATTGGCTTCGGCATTAATATCATGGGAGAGGCCGGCGGCATAGACATAGTAAGCACGCTTACCTTGAATCCTTATCTGATTCTTCATGGACAGGTATGGAGACTGGTGAGCTGGCTCCTGGTTTTCCCTGACTCCAGTACAAATTTCTTCTTCGTGCTTATTACACTGCTGTTTTATTTTTCCATAGGCAGAACCATGGAAGCGGTATGGGGTGAATTCAGATATACCGTCTACATTCTCTCCGGTGTCTTATTTACCATTTTGGGAGCATTTATCCTTTACGGAATTTCTTATATTGAGTT
>JAZUHR010000180.1:0-3929 GCA_045641825.1 Lachnospiraceae bacterium | reverse complement strand
TTCCGTGGAAGAAGCCGAGGACCTTATTGATATGTCTGTATCGCCTGACATTCAGGGCTATGATATAGATGATGCGATGGTAAAATCAGCCAAGGAAAATGCGGTGATGGCCGGAGTGGACAAGCTGATTCATTTTCAGAGGAGACCTGTCGCGCAATTGTCTCATGCCAAGAAATACGGCTTTATTATTACCAATCCTCCTTACGGCGAGAGACTCGAGGAAAAGGAAGCACTGCCTGCACTCTACAGGGCGCTGGGAGACAGCTATAGAAATCTGGATTCCTGGTCCATGTTTATGATTACCAGCTGGGAGGAGGCTCCTAAGCACATAGGTAAGGAGCCTGACAAAAACAGAAAGATTTATAACGGTATGCTTAAGACTTACTTTTATTCTTTTTTGGGACCCAAGCCTCCCAAGCAACCGAAAGTACAGTAAAAAGAGGAATTTTTAATGACCAGAATCATTTTTGCTACATCCAATAAAGATAAAATGAAGGAAATCAGGGGGATTCTCAAGGGTGACTTTGAGATACTTTCCATGAAGGAAGCAGGAATAGACGTGGATCCCGAGGAAAATGGCACAAGCTTTGAGGAAAATGCCCTAATAAAAGCGAGAGCCATAGCAGAGGTATCCGGATGTCTTACATTGGCGGATGACTCGGGTCTGGAGGTAGATGCCATGGATAAGCAGCCGGGCATTTATTCGGCAAGATTTTTGGGCAGGGATACAGATTACGTGACCAAGAACAACTACATTATTCAGCAGGTGGAGGGACTTCCGGAAGAAGAAAGAAGCTGCAGATTCGTGTGTGCTGTAGCGGCTGTATGGCCTGACGGAAAAGAGAAGGTGGTACGTGGTACCATTGAGGGACTGGTAGCTCATGAGATACGTGGAGAGAACGGATTTGGCTATGATCCGATTTTCTTCCTGCCGGAATATAATAAGACCACAGCAGAGCTGGATCCCGATGAAAAAAATGCCATCTCTCACAGAGGCAGGGCATTAAGAATGATTTTACCTTTTCTCTCTTAGTGAAAAGCACAGTAGGAGACAGGCCATGATTACCGTATCGGTTTGCATGATAGTGAAAAATGAAGAAAAAAATCTGGAGCGCTGTCTTAACAGTCTTAAGGGCTTCTATGACGAGCTGATTATTGTGGACACAGGATCTACAGACAAAACAAAGGAAATTGCAGGACGGTACACGGATAAAATCTACGATTTTCAGTGGGTAGGAGATTTTTCACTGGCAAGAAACGTGGCTTTTTCATATGCTACATGTGATTATATATATTCTGCCGATGCAGATGAAGTGGTGGATGAGGTAAACAGGCGTATGCTTATTGACCTTAAGACCATAATGGATCCGGGGGTGGAAGTGGTGCAGATGCGCTATGTGAACCCTGCGGATGTAAATATGTGCTATAATGATCTGGAGGAGCTGAGGCCTAAATTATTTAAAAGACTTCGTAGCTGGACCTGGATTGATCCCATTCATGAGACCGTAAGGACCGAGCCTGTAGTCTTTGATTCTGATATAGCTATCCTTCATAGACCCCATGAAAACCATGCGAAACGCGATTTTGAGGCCTTTTTAAGGATACTTGAAAGAGACGGTAGGATGTCGGCAAGGCTTTTTTCCATGTATGCCAAGGAACTTTTTTTCAGTGGAGAAGGCGAGGATTTTCTGAGGGCGGAAAAGTGGTTCGAAAAAAGAAATTCTGAAGCAGGGACATACGAGTTCTATGAGGACTTGGCGATAGCCTTAAAATGTGCAATTTTAAGAGGAGACAGTGATAAAGCGGAGATGCTTCGTGAGCGTTACGAGGAAGCCGGTATAGAAGTGGGGGACATTCTTTTCCTATTAGCTGAAAACGCCAGGAATAAAGGCGAAGAAGAGGAAGCAAATGAATATATGAGAAGAAACAGTAATTGCGAGAATATTATTTGCACAAAACTCAGGTGAATACAGATTCTTACAAAATTTTTAATAAATTGAACACAATTCTGTGAGATGATATCACGGAATATAAAAGGCTTGCCTATAGTAAGCCTATAGATTACCCGATTTACGGAGGGAAAATGAGCGAAAATAATTCACAGCGTAACAACAGAGATGATAAAAATTTCAAAAACAGATTCCAGAACAGAATTGGACTTATAATATGTGTTATTGTGGCTGTTTTCATGGTGCTTTGGGGCAGAATGATTTCCCAGTCCATCAATAAGTCTACCAATAAGGAAATCACATATTCTGAGTTCGTGACCATGCTGGAAAAGGGCGAAATAGACAAGGTGGAGATTTATCCTGAGGCTTCAAAGCTGGTGATTACACCAAAGGAGCAGAAAATTCAGAATTATACCACTACCTATTACACCGGTGTTCTGGAGGATGGAAGCACATTAGCTGCCAGACTAGACGAAGCAGGTGTCACCTATAAGAGAGTAGTTGAAGACAATAAATCCGCTATCTGGACCACTATCCTTGATTTTGTAATAATGTTCGGCGGTCTTTTCCTCTTTATGTTCCTTATGTACCGTATGGCAGCCAGGTCTGCCGGCGGTATCATGAACGTTGGTAAATCCAATGCCAAGGTCTATGTGGAGAAGGAGACAGGTATTACCTTCCAGGATGTGGCAGGTCAGGAGGAAGCCAAGGAAAGCCTTACTGAAATCGTTGATTTCCTGCATGATCCCGGGAAATACACTGCAATCGGTGCAAAGCTCCCCAAGGGTGCCCTTCTTGTGGGACCTCCGGGAACAGGTAAGACACTTCTGGCCAAGGCAGTTTCGGGTGAGGCCAAGGTACCTTTCTTTTCGCTTTCGGGTTCTGACTTCGTAGAAATGTATGTAGGTGTCGGCGCATCCCGTGTACGTGATCTGTTCAAGCAGGCACAGGCAATGGCACCATGTATTATTTTCATAGATGAGGTGGACGCTATCGGTAAGTCCCGTGACTCCCGTTACGGTGGCAATGATGAGCGTGAGCAGACATTAAATCAGCTCCTTGCTGAAATGGACGGATTTGATGCTTCCAAGGGTGTTGTTATCCTGGCTGCTACCAACAGACCTGAAGTACTGGATAAGGCCCTTCTTCGTCCGGGCCGTTTCGACAGACGTGTTATTGTTGACAGACCTGACCTTAAGGGCAGAGTAGAAGTACTTAAGGTACATGCCAAGAATGTTAATATGGGCGACGACGTGGATTTGGAGGCTATTGCCCTGGCTACATCCGGTGCAGTTGGCTCTGAGCTTGCCAATATGATTAACGAAGCAGCTATTTTAGCTGTTAAGCGTGGTCGTAAGTTTGTTACACAGGCTGATCTTTTTGAATCCGTGGAAGTGGTTATTGCGGGTAAGGAAAAGAAGGACCGTATCATGAATAATGAGGAAAGAAAGGTAGTTGCTTTCCACGAGACCGGACATGCTCTGGTATCGGCTTTACAGAAAAATGCAGAACCGGTACAGAAAATTACCATAGTTCCACGTACAAAGGGTAGCCTTGGCTATGTGCTTCAGGCTCCTGAAGAAGAGAAATTCCTTATGAAAAAGGAAGAACTCATTGCCAGAATTACGACATTTTGCGCAGGCCGTGCGGCTGAAGAGATTGTTTTCGGCAGTATCACTACAGGAGCTGCCAACGATATTGAGCAGGCAACAGGTATTGCCAGAGCTATGATTACCAGATATGGTATGAGTGAGAAGTTTGGCATGGTTATGCTGGAGTCCACAGAAGGTCAGTATCTGGACGGTCGCTCTGTATCTCAGTGCGCTCAGACCACTGAGGCTGAGATTGATATCGAGGTCCGCAGAATTATTACTGAATGCTATAATGATGCCAAGGCTAAAATCATGGAGAATCGTGAGATTCTTGATGCCATTGCCCAGGTGCTTATCGATAAGGAAAGCATCACCGGTAAGGAATTCA
>JAZUHR010000179.1:0-4566 GCA_045641825.1 Lachnospiraceae bacterium | reverse complement strand
CCCTGACCAATACCAGGACCGATACCGGGAATCATTGCGATACCTGCACCGATTGCTGAACATGCCAGAATTAAACCTCTGTCTGTAATGTTTCCATTCATACTTGAATTCCTCCGTTGTTTTTTTTCATAACTTTTTTGTACTTTTTGTTTTTCCGTTCCATCGTTACTCTTCACCGAAGCATTGTGCGGTAAATACCATAGTCAGCATACAGAAAACGTATGACTGAATGCATCCCGAGAACACATCAAAGTACGCATGCAGCGCACCGAATGCAGGGAAAATGCAAAGCTTCAGCACATTTGGCAGCAGTCCGTATAAAAGGGCCAGCATTACGGTACCACTCATTACGTTACCGAAGAGACGAAGCGACATGGATAAAGGCGTCGCTACTTCACCGATAATGTTAATAGGTGTCAGCACCACCGGCTGGAACAGCTTGCCGATATGCATTGCCTTCTCGTACTTGAAGCCATTGTAATGGATGATTACGAAAGTAATCAGAGCCAGACCCAGCGGAAAACCATAATCCGCAGTAGGTGCACGCAGGCCGAAAAGTCCCGACAGATTCGCAAATATCAGATAGGTAAACAAGGTACCTATGTAATTTGAAAACTTGCCGCCATGCTTTTCGCCCATGTTGTTTCTGGTCAATCCATCCACAGCATCAACGATGATTTCAATGATGGAAAGGAACGGTCCGGGAACCTCATCGATGTTAGCTTTCCTAATAGCTCTATTGGCTATAAGTGCCAAAACACAAATAACAACAACTACTATTAATAAATTAACATGCGAGGTGGTAATCCAGGCGGTATTTCCGAACAGATTCAGCTTCACTAATCCGTCAACGCCCAGGCTCAACTCTTCGTCTTGTCCTGATGTCTCAGACAGGAAACTGAGGGTTCGTATTACGCTCCCAAGTTCCACTTTTTGTCACCCTCCTTTGCCTGTTATTTTAAGTACTGCTATATCAGTAAACGGCTGAATAAGTGCCGCTACCTTCAAACCGAATATCCCCACCATGGTAGAGATGAGAGATATGTAATCCGGGAAAAGCGCCGATACTATAAGCGCCCCCGCCATGATAAGGAGCCTAAGAAAAGCTCCCAGCCTGGTCTTGTGCTTGGCCCCCTTGGAGTCCATGAGTATGGCCTTTTCAAGGGTGCGATACATGTGTATGCTCATGAAAACAGCCACCGCGCAGCCTAGTATCATACCAAGTAAATACGAAAATTTCCCTTTTATGAAAAAGATCGGTATCAGGGCCAGGATATCAAAGGCAATAATGCCAAGGAGGAGGTCCAGAAGTGTCCGCTGCCCCTTATCCGTCACCCATTCACTTTCTTTTATAGACTTCAATTTGTTTCCCCTCTGTGAGAGATGCGGTCGAATTCGATGCTTCGCTACCGTCTCTTATCGAGTCTGTATATGACTCAGATGAGTTCCCGGCCTTCGCTTTCTGCCTTCTCTCTTTTTCAAGCTTACGTATGCGGTCGTAGGTCTTTCTTTCCTCGGTGCCATCGCTTTTCAGGAAGCCCTGCACCAGATTCCAGGCGGCCCTCACGCCTCCGGCGAAGCCCAGAATCAAGAGAGGCGGCATAAACCAGATGGTATCGAAACGACTGTTCAGAAAAATGGCCAAAGCCACCATCATTCCTACTGCCACCATCATGGCCAGTCCTATCTGAAGGATCAGCACGAAGGCCTCTCCCACTTTTGACTTTTTGCGTCCTCCCATCATGACCCCTAAAAGAAAATACACCTGAGTATATGCGGCCCAAGCCTAGTAAAACAAGGCATACAAAGCCACATAATCAAGTGTATCATTTTTGAAAGATAAAACAATTATTTTTTTCTAAAATATCTAGACAATATTTGGAAAGTCAGATAATTAGGTGCTAAGCCTCTCAAAATAAGACGCTGTATGGTGACAGGTAGGGCAGATAAAATCTTTCGGCAGTTCTTCTCCTACGTATTCATAGCCGCAGACGCTGCAACGCCAGATGACCGGAGCTGTTGGGGACTGGTCAGCCCCGCGTCTTACCGCCTCCGGCTTCGGTTTCAGATTATTTATATAGTAATCATATGTGGCCGACGGTATATGGCTCAGCACCTCCATGGCGGTCACCTTTCCAATAAACATGGTGTGCGAGCCCAGGTCCAGAGTTTTTTCCACCTCTACGGAAATATATGCATTGGTGGACTCGGTGATGTAGTAGATGCCATTCTCCCCACGGGCGCAATTCCCGAAATCCCGGAATTTGTCCACGTCCCTGCCGGACCTGAAGCCAAAGCGCTTGATCAGTTCCAAATCTGCCCGCAGGTCTATCACAGAGGCCGTAAATTTCCCGGTACGTGCAATCATATCATGGGTAAAATTCGCCTTGTTCACACAGACCGACACCTGATTCGGCTCAGAAGCCGCCTGGATCACGGTATTCACGATGCAGGCATTGTCCCGCTCCCCCTCCCTGGCAGACAGCAGGCAGAGGCCGTAGCTCAGCTTATACATCGCTTTTTTGTCCATAATCGTCTTCTCCCTATTCGGCTCCTCCATAATCGCATTATCCCTTTTCGGCTCGTCCATAATCGCATTTTCCATATCGCTACCTCCCGATAAATTTACGGCGCGTGCTTCGCTCTGTCATCATATATGCCGGGGTGCTCTCTGCAAGCAGGCATCCCCGTCATCAAAAACACGCCCTCTTAAATAATTATAGGAGTGCGTGTGTAGGGCGACAAGGCATCGGGAGCCTCAGAATTGTATTGAAAATGCGAAAAGAATTGCACGGAGGACTCAATTGAACGGAGTGGAGAAGGATTATCGCTTGACATATCATTTCATTGCCTATACCTTTTCTGCTTCCGTTATAGTTTCAATAATGCGATAAACTTCTGTGCTTGGCATCAATCGCTTTGGAAACTATATATCTGAGTAAGATTTATAACCCGGCAATATCCAGATCAACTATTAGTCGATCGATTTGGGGCTCTTTAATAAGATAACTCATGTAAATTGGCAGATAGATAATTTTACCTTCCCTTTCAACATTAAAGGTAGATAATACATATGCCTTGTCAAGATGATAATCATTAATATTCATAAAGTTATCCAGTGCCTTATGCGACTTATATCCCTTGCCTGATTTTACCTCGATAGGGACCACTTTGCCGCTAAGTTCAATAAGGAAATCCAACTCACCGATATTACTTCTTTTACAGAAATAAGGTTCAAAGTTATTGGCAAGTAATTGCTGTGCAACTGCATTTTCGAAGTGTGCCCCGTTATTTACCTCACCATTTTTGCTGATCAGTTCCATTTTGGTTTCTGCAGGATAAGCACTTGTAAGAAGACCAATGTCACTTGAAAATAACCTAAAAACATTACTGCTCTTGCTTGCTTTAAGAGGAATTAATGGAGCCTCTGCATTATAGACAGGTATGACAACACCGGCATCCTTTAACCATAAAAAACTATTTTCGTATCTATCAAACTTTAATTCCTTATCGAGCATTGTAAATACAAATTTTTTGTTTTGCTTATTTAACTCTGCCGGAATAATGTCATATATAGATTTTAGCTTAAGTTTTTTATCTTCTTCCTCATATTGTGAGAAATCAACTCTATATAGATCCACGATATCCTTCTGAATCTTATCAACTTCGCGGATATCCTTTGTTTCTATATACTTTTTAACTGCATCCGGCATACCGCCAACAATCAAATATACAAAAAACATCGCTAAGAGTTTTTCATGAATTAAATTATCTACAGGTATGCATCTATCAAAGCAATTCTTAAGCCTATTCAAAGTCGTTGTTGAAACGCCATTGGCTATCATAAACTCCTCGAAATCCATAGGATACATTTTCATAACTCTCATATATCCTACCGGCGCGGATGCTATGCCTTTTAACTCTACTCCAAGTAAAGAACCGCTCATAGCATACTTAAAGCTTCCTTCATCGACTAAAAATTTTATTTTTGTAACGATTTCAGGGCATTTTTGAATTTCGTCCAAAAAGACAACGGTTTCATGAGGCTTACATTCCTCAGGCATAATCATTTTAAGCTTTACAAGAAAATCCTCAGCGCTCATTTCGGCGTTGAGGTAATTCACCATGTCAGGCTGATTAATAAAATTGATTTCAAAGCGTTTATAGCCACTTTTATCAATTTCATCTCTAATCAACCAGGTCTTCCCTATTTGTCTTGCTCCGGTAATTAAAAGGGCTTTATTCGAAGTTTTTAACCAGTCTTTTACTGCAACAGAACCTTTTCTAAACACAGGACTTCACCTCCGAATACATCATACAACACACTGCCCCGTTTTTGCAAGACTTTTTGGAATATTTTGCCCCGTTTTTGCAACACGATTTGGAACATTTTGCCCCGTTTTTATACGTGTTGTTTTCACTGAGTATACTGGTTCGAAAGTCAAGGACTTTTTTTAGACAGATTTTGATGTTTGATGGAATCCAAGTTGACAGTGATGAAAATGAATCAGACAGTAATGGAATCAGAGTTGACAGTAGTGGACTTTAGATAGACAGCCTGGAATT
>JAZUHR010000178.1:0-7631 GCA_045641825.1 Lachnospiraceae bacterium | reverse complement strand
TCTTCCTAAGACCGCTTGGCCTCCGACTTCGGAATTATAGCCGTCTTTTCAACGCTTGTTTCTTTTGCTGTTTTTTTTATTACAACTATAATTCATCATAAGGCATCAATGTGGGAATTGTTGGCACCGACATTTTATTTAGAGAGGTTTGCATACAGTAAAAGTGGATTTTCAGTAATAGAGTATCTTATGTGCGAGCTATTATTGACTATGCTACCGGTTGTGGTTGTTACTTTTTTTTCGGTAATGATTTCATCCTTTTTTCGTAAAAATGCCATAACGGTTTTTATATCGTCTACACTTGTTTGTGTTATATATGCTTGTGAAATTTATTATGATGAAGTGGTGAGACGAGGGTTTAATACTGGGGAATTAAATATAGTATCTCCGTATGCGTTTACCAAAATATATGGTTTTTTTAAGGTGGTGAGTCCATTTTCTCTTTTAAATGTCAAATATTATTTTGAACAGCCCAGAAACTTTAGCATAGGAATATTTACATTTGAAATTTGGATTGTACCGGCACTTTTATGTCTTCTGTTTATAGGTATATTGATTCTGTTTATTTATAAACTGAATTCTTTCCCCAAGAGGTCGCTGAATGAAATTTGAGCTTTGTAAAATATTTTCTATCAAAATAGAATTTGTAATATTTATGGCGTATGTGCTGTCAGTGGTCGTTTTCACTCTTTGCTTGTGGGGAATAAAAAATGGTGACGAAATGAAAAGCCTGTATGCTATTGCTTCACAATATGAAGGAGAAATAACAGAGGACGAAATAAGTAAAATAGAAAAATTGGAATATGAAAAACTTTTGGTCTTGGCGCAGGAAAAAGCCATGGAAGAAGCATATGTGACGGGGGAGTTATCCAGAGAGGAGTACCTGGAATATAGAGACCGATACCATTTTTTTAAGGCAAATGACGGCGTTATTGAGAAAGTATACAAAAGAGTACTCAAAAGCAAAAAAACAGGATATATTATTGATAACTACTATAATTTTTACTTGAATCCTAAAAGATTGCCATTTTTAGAGATGTTCTTGGCTGTGTTGATTGCAATTGGAGCCGTTACGGCTGAGAAAAAAGATCTGCTCCAGGTGATTATTATTACCAAAAAGGGGATTAATTTAGTAAAAAAGGATAAATTAAAAACAATCATTGTTGTGGAATTAAGCGCAGCTCTTTTGGGAGTCATGACAGAGATGCTCATTTTTGGTCTATTTGACGGCTTTCATCTCTGTGGATTAAGTATAGGAGCGATAGATGCTTTGCAGAGCATTTATCGTTACATTGATATCACCATCTTTGCCTACATCGGATTAAGGGCGGCTTTGATCTGTGGCTTATGTATTGCTATAGGAACAGTAATATGCATTAGCAGTATTAATTTTATTAAAAAAAGTGTTGGACGATAAGAATAGTTATCTCCTTCGAAAATCGCTTTTGAAAATAGAAATTGTGTAAACAACATTATTTATCGGTGCGTTTGTCTTTTGAAAAATCATAAGCAATAGTTACTTTGCCATTTTCAAAAACTACATCGGCATAAGCTCCGGAAACAGTGGGCATCTGTGGCGGCACATGGCCTATATCCATACCGTGAATAATTGGTACATTAAATTCCTTCAGCACCCGGTCGAAAGCCTCCTGCATAGTGATACCGAAGTCAGTATTGTCCATAAGCATTGGACGACCTATGAGAAAGCCCTTGATATTACAGTCAAACCAGCCACTGTGCTTAAGCTTCCACAGGGCACGAATCACTCCCATGGTGTTGTACTCGCAGCTTTCTATGAAAAAAATGATGCCGTCTTCCCTGTACTTTTCAGCGAATTCTTTGAAATGATCGAATTCTGTGCCTGCAATTCCCACCAGGCAGTCGAGGCAGCCGCCTATGAGACGTCCTGAAAAAGAGACATTGCCTTTATCACAACTGATTTGGGTCTTTCCTGTAAGGCAGTATGAATTCAAAGGATTTAAGGAGGTGTCAGTCTTTTCGGCTTCGTATAGTCCATAATTGGAGAAAACCGTCTTTTTCCCGGTCATCAGGTCGAAGGAATCTATGTGGGACTGGTGCCACTTTTCCTGACCGAAGGAAGCGGCACATTCGCCGTAGATTGCTGCTGTATCACACACCGTGGTAGAGAAAAAAACATAATTTGTATTGTCGGAGTAGCCCATATACCACTTGGGGGCTGCTTTTTTTATACGGTCAAAATCCATGTAAGGGATGGCGGTACACATAAGCTCGCCGCCACCGCAGGAAATCAGGACGTCGGACTTATCATCGCACAGGGCATCATTGAGCTCGGCAGCGCATTTTTCAGGTGTGTTGCTCATGCCCAGACCACAGTCAACACGGCAGTTGGGGCCCTCATAGGTCTCATAGCCCATATCATGAAAGGTCTTTATGGCATTGTCGAAGCGCTCTGCGTAGGGCGAAGTAGTGCAGCCGAAGGAGGGCGCGATGAAACCGATGGTGCCTTTTTCTTTTAAAAATTTGGGAATGCGCATGGATTTACCTCTTGGAAATATAATACTTATGTACACAAATTATACAAAAATGTGGATAAATGAACAATACCTGTAAATGCAATGTTGAAAAAATTCCGAAAAAGGTCTATGATACAATAGATTTATTTTACGTAAGATGAGGTTAAAAGGAGATATCCATTTAATCCACTTCGTTACATAAAAGGAGAGAAAATGAAAAAAATAGGAACATATTGGAAAGCATATATAGTACTGGTTCTTGTACTGGTATTACTGGGAATTGTCTTAGGAATATATACCAGGAACAGTCTGACTACATATGAGAAATGCCAGCCTGAGAAAATTGTTAGGCAGGAAATGTCCAAAATCCAAAACGCAGTCAAGTTAAGAACCTTGAATGTACTTATGGATGTATCCAAGTACAATAAAGAAACCTTGGAAAACTACTATGAGCTTATGGATAAGGCCAAGGAATGGAACTGCAAGGTGGTTTCCGGAGGCTACAGCGATACAGCACAGTGCTGGGGGATTTTTGCGGATGACCAGCTGGTGGCGGAGGTCAATCTGTCCGGTACCAATACCAGAACCATGCTTCTTATACTCACAGCCAGCGACTGGACTGTATCAGGTATCGTGAGCGGACTTGATCTCATTCCGACACCTACTCCCGGGCCTACAGAAGCACCTGTAGTGATCACCAAGTACGAATACAATCTGACTCTTCCGGCCAGCTACACCGTTATCACCGAAAATCAGGTGATCAAGGGAACCGCTTCCGGTAATCAGGTTCAGTATAATTTCAAGACCACTGAAAATGTGATTAAGATTAAGGATGCTTACGGTACGACCATTGACTACAAGCACGGCGACAGCATTTCCGGCCACAATGTGGTAGTCAAGCTGCCTGATAATTTCAAGCTTACTCTTAAAGACGTGGATGTGGAAAAGTATGCACTCCCCGAGAAGGAAGACATCAAGGCCCTGACCGTGTGCTATGATTTTGCGGATAATCTTCCGAAAATTGTGGTTTATCACTTTGACGATGCTCTTAAGCATCCTGATTTCGAGATTACTGACCAGAATGGTAAAAAGCTGGCCTACGAGTACGAAGGTGATGCCATTATTTTCAATAATCTTACCAAGGAGGATAAGCTTCCTGAAGAGATTTCAAGCGTTACAGATGTCATGAAGCTGGCTGAAATGTGGAGCTTGCTCATGACCAAGGACTTAGGTGACAGCTCAGACAGCTACGGCTACAACAAGATGAAAAAATATATCGCGGCCGGAAGCCCCCTTCTGGCAGTAGCCAAGGGCTTTATCAATAGCGATATCTGGACCATCAGTAATCACACTCTGGTAAATCCGCCATTTTCCGATGAGAGCGTAAGCGGATATGTGAGATACAGTGAAAATGTATTTTCCGTAGACGTACGTCTTACCAAGGCTTTGCTTACCAAGGGTTCCACAAAACCGAAATATGACGTGACCAGCGACACTATTTTCTTCATAAAGAACACCGGAAGCGGTGAGCCATGGCTCATGGTGGATATGATGAGTAACCTGGATAAGTAATTTTAAGTTAATTATCTGTAGTAACAGAAAACAGAGGAATTTGTAATGGGAAATAAAAAATCAAAAAACAGCATAGGTAATATTGTGGGCAAGGTTCTCCTGATACCTATTACCCTGGTGCTGGGACTCGCACTGATACTGGTTCTGGTCCTGGGCATGATAGTAAAGGGTAATTCGGTTTCTGCCAGAGATGCCTTTGTAACCACCTTTTTGGAGACCGGTCAGCTCAAATTCGTACCGGGGCTTTTCCTTACATCTGATGAAATTCAGCAGATAGTGGAAAATAACAAAATTCAGAATATTGATTTAAATATTAATGGTGATCTGATTCACATTGATGACCAGAAACCGCCGGAAGTAATAGAAATCGTACAGGGTGGCGAAGGTGGCTTTACCGGCTCCTCATCCGAGAGCGTGCAGCTTAGGGACGAAGACGGTGACGGTATTATCATTGTACCGGTAAACGGACGTACCTTCTATGCGACCATGATGATAGTTCTGGACCCTTCCAGAGTCAGCGTTTCCACTATTTATGATCCATCCAAGTATTCGGGAGGCTGGCCTGAAAAGGGACTGAAGCTTAACGAAATTACCAAGGCGGCCGGTGCTGTGGCCGGTATAAACGGCGGTCTTTACAATAATAATGATAATACGGGCGGTGTGCCTTACGGTGTGGTAGTAGCCAACGGCGTTATTATCAGAAACAAGCCTGATGAAGCCAGAGGTCTGGTTATGATCAGTATGACTACAGACAATATCCTGACTATCGACAATCTTTTTGATGAAAACGGCAAGGCCTTCACCAAGGCTCAGGTAGAGGAACTCATCAAGACCAAGAAAATCCGCGATGCTGTATGCTTCCAGGAAGAAAGTTCCGATAAAAACAATCATTTCGTTCCCCTTATCATTAACGGAGTGCCCAGAGAAGTTAAGGGCTCTGCCGGCAGCGGTCTGAATCCCCGTACCGCTATCGGTCAGCGTGCCGACGGCTCTATCCTTATGTTGGTAACCGACGGACGTGGTACTTCAGGTCATGTAGGCGCTTCTGCTTCCGACCTGATTGAAGTAATGAAGGAATATGGTGCGGTTAATGCAGCCAATCTGGATGGCGGCAGTTCATCCTGCATGTATTATAAAGATGCATATCTCATGGACAGCGTGACATTTTACTACAAGAATTCTTCATGGAGACTGCCTCTGGCTTGGGTGGTAAAATAAATGTTCAGATTAACTCCAAAAGAAGAAAGAGATTTCAGACGTATAATTGCTCCTTTTAACAGTCATCCCAAGGTACAGGAGATGAAAAACTATATTCAGCACGGCCGTATTACGACGTATGAGCACTGTATGAATGTAGCCAGAAAAGTTTTTTACTTTAACCGCAGACTCCACTTGAGAGCCCGTGAAAAAGAAATGGTAGCGGCAGGTTTTCTTCATGACTTTTATCTCAACGACTGGCACAATAAGGATGGCGGCAGTCACGACTGGCATGGCTTTATCCATGCGGACAGAGCCGCCAACAATGCCAAAAGGATTTTTCACATAGGCAAGGTGGAGCAGGAAATTATCAGATGCCATATGTGGCCTCTTAACATTACCCGCACTCCCAGATGTCGCGAAAGTTTGATAGTAACCCTGACCGACAAACTGGTATCTCTGGATGAGACTCTTTTCAAAAGAGATAAAAAGGGGAAGAAGGGCAAAAATCAGAAAAAATGCAAAAAAGCATCTTGACATTATTGCGTTATCATGCTAAAGTTTATAAAAATTTTATTAAACCGTTGAGGGAGAGTAAGTAGTTACTGCACCTGCACAAAGAGAGTCGCAGATGGTGAGATTGCGATAGTAAGGATAGTAATGAATGGGCTTCTGAGGGCGAGCCGAACTTGTTTTTACAAGCGAGTAGGTGAGACGGAGACGACACTTCGTGAAGAACAGCAACGAATTCAGATTTTGAGCTCGTAAGTGGATGCACAGCATCAAGCCGGGTGGCACCGCAGGATTAGTATAATTCCTGTCCCAGCAGAATTACTGCAGGGACAGGTTTTTTTTACCATATTCTTGTCCCGACACTACTATTATTTTCTTAAAAGGAGCAAGAAAGAAATGAAAAAGACACTCACAAGAATCGTAACACTCTTAATGGCAATCTGTATGATTGTCGGACTTACAGCCTGTGGTAAGGGCGACGGCAAGGTTTACAAAATCGGTATCTGTAACTATGTAGACGATGCTTCCCTGAACCAGATTGTAGACAATATCAAGGCTACCCTTTCAGAAAATGAAAAGGATGGCGTGAAATTCGAGATTCTTTATCAGAACTGCCAGGCTGATGCCAACGTTATGAATCAGATTATCTCTGACTTCATTTCCAAGGGTGTTGACGCTATGGTAGGTGTAGCTACACCTGTGGCTATGGCTATGCAGGCGGCTACAGAGGACAACAAGATCCCTGTAATTTTCGCAGCAGTATCCGACCCTGTAGCATGCGGCGTGGTAGAATCCAATGAGAAGCCGGGCGCTAATGTAACAGGAACTTCCGACTATCTGGACACTACATCCGTTTTTAACCTTATGTTTGCACAGAATCCTGACATCAAGACAGTAGGTCTCCTCTACGATGCAGGCCAGGATTCCTCTACAACAGCTATCAAGCAGGCCAAGGAATACCTGGACAAGAAGGGCGTAAAGTATGTAGAGCACACAGGTACCAACGTTTCCGAAGTAGTGCTGGCAGCAGATGCAATGATCGCAGACAAGGTAGATGCTATCTTCACACCATCTGACAATACAGTAATGACAGCAGAACTTTCCATCTATGAAAAGCTGGCAAATGCAGGCATCGCACACTATGCAGGTGCTGACTCCTTCGCTCTTAACGGCGCATTCCTGGGCTATGGCGTAGATTATGCTAATCTGGGCCGGGTAACAGGTCAGATGGTAGTAGATGTTACTCTGAACGGTAAGAAGCCTGCAGACCTTCCCGTAAAGACCTTCGACAATGGTACCGCTACAGTAAATACCGACATCTGCGCGAAGCTGGGCATCGATTTCGAAGCAGTTAAAAAGGTATTTGAGCCACTTTGCACCAAGGTTCAGTCCATCAAGACAGCAGAAAGTTTTGAAAAATAATAAGAAAAATCAGAGGATAAAATGAACGCAATCATCGGTCTCATACAAACAACCCTGGAACTGGGGCTTATAACATCATTGGTGGTACTGGCGCTTTTCTTAAGTTATTCCATGCTTAATGTCTGCGACCTTTCCACCGACGGAGCCTTTACTCTGGGCGCTGCGGTAGGAGCCATAGTAGCATATCATGGTCATCCCGTACTGGCTGTTGTACTGGCTATAGCAGCAGGTATGGCATCCGGTCTTTTGACAGCTCTTCTCCAGACTTACTTCGGTATAGACAGTTTATTGTCCGGTATCATAGTAAATACAGGTCTCTACTCCGTAAATATAGCGGTCATGGACCAGTCCTCCATAGTCAATCTCTTTAAGGCCAATACAGTATTTACCTGGGCCAAGGGCTTACTTAAAGATACACCTTTAGCTTCATGG
>JAZUHR010000177.1:0-2218 GCA_045641825.1 Lachnospiraceae bacterium | reverse complement strand
GCTTGTCGCTGTCATAATACTCGCGTATCATGGCGCCTTCGAATATTTCAGTCATATACTTGGGCATGAAAAGCTGCTGAAGAAATGCTAAAAGCGCTACTACCAGCACCAGAGTCACAGCCAGAGTCACAATATTCTTTTTTCTACTCTTTGTCACTTGCTTAACTCCTTTTAGAACTGGCTATAGATGAACTGGCTTGCCTCGAAACCGATACCGTAAGCGCCGAATACCATAATGCAGATAAAAATAATGGCGAAAACCGCACATTCCAGTACAGGTCCCTTGTCGTGAAGGAGGTCCCGAACCTGCTTTTTACCCTGAAGAATGCTCACGGTAAACATAAGGATAACGCCCACAAGAACCACTATATAATCATAGCCGGTGAGGCCTATATTCATAAGCTCTCCTGCGAAAATTTCCTTGAACCTGAACTTATAGAACATGGTACCGAACATTTTGAAGGTCATAGGTACGTCTCTGTAGCAGTCGAACATACGAAGTGAGCTCATGATGAGGAAGGTTCTTACCATCTGGAATACTTTCCAGCCGTTACTGGGTGCCAGACGCGGGAATTTCTTATGGAATTTATCGTACAGAGGCTTAAGCTCCTCGCTTATAATGATAACTACGCAGTTGCCCAGGCCCCATACTACAAAGTTCCAGGCTGCTCCATGCCAAAGACCTGTAACTGCCCAGGTAATAATGGAAGCTATGTAAACAGGTACTTTTTTACCGAAATTATCGCCGAAATGCTTCTTGCTGAACTTGGTCACATTCATCATCCACTTACTGATGGAAACAGGGTAGAAAATATATTCCTTGAACCATACACCCATGGATATATGCCATCTTCTCCAGTACTCTGCCACATCCTTGGAGAAGAAGGGTCTGTCGAAGTTTTCAGTAACCTTGATGCCCAGCATCTCACCGATACCGATGACTATATCAATACCGCCCGTGAAGTCCGCGTAGAGCTGGCAGGCATAGAATACCATTCCGACGAGGGCAAAGGTACCATCGTAGGTCACAATCTCTCCGAAGCCCAGGTCTCGCCCATGAATAAGTGTATTTACAGCCACCAGCATACGGTCGGCCACTACCACTTTCTTGAAATAGCCCCAAAGTATGCGTTCAAAGCCTCGTCTTATATTGTTCCAGTCCAGATCATGTTCTGTATAAAGAGTCTGGCTGAGCTCTCCGAAGCGGCTGATAGGACCCTGGATAAGCTGAGGGAAAAAGGATGTAAAAAGCGCAAGCTTTGCAAAATTTTTCTCTGCCCTGTACTTACCGTAATAGAGGTCAATCAGATATCCCATAATCTGGAAGGTATAGAAGGAAATGCCCAGTGGAACAAAAAGGCTTACGTAGCCTATCTGATTGTCTCCTCTGAAGAAAATGCCATTCACGATGGAAATACCGAAATTGGCATACTTAAGTACGGCAAGGATTCCGAAGTTAAAAAGAATGCCGGCCAAAAGGGCATGTGCCTTCTTTTTCTTCATTTTCTCCTTATATTCCTTCTTTTCTTCCTTTGTCCAGGCCTCTTTATTGGCCTTGACCTGCTCTTTTTCCGTCACATTGAGTCTATCTATATGAATACTCAGGAAATAAGTAACGGTAATGGTAGCACCAATAAACAGGAAGCCCTTAAGGCCGGCGAAAAAGTAGAAAACTCCATTCGCCAGGAGTAAAAGCTTCCACTGATGTTTCTTGGGTACCAGATAATACAAAAGCACAGTCAGGGTCAAAAACAAAATGAACCTTGCTGATGTAAATAACATAGTAACTCCAATAAATTATTCTTCTTCAAGTCTTGTAATAAGGTCAAAAATTGCTTCTGCGGAATTGAAATTCTCAGGTGTAAGAGCATCTGCAGGAATCATTACGTCAAAAGTGGAATTTACTTCAGTAACGATAGTAACGATGTCGAAGGAATCAAGAATCTTATTATCAATAAGACCTGTCTCCTCTGCGAAATCAACCTCCGGATGTAATCCCTCTAAAATCTCCAATAAATCGTCCATTTTCTTTTATCCTTTCTCTGTCTATTTAATTACTAATTCCTTTATTTTCACTCTGTCAATCTTACCATTCAATGTAAGAGGCAAAGTTTCAAAGCATTTAACTCCGCTTGGAATCATATATCTGGGCAGCTTCTGCTTAAGGAGCTCTACCACCTCTGCAACAGTAGCTGTGCCTGAGTAAACCATATGAATC
>JAZUHR010000176.1:0-8070 GCA_045641825.1 Lachnospiraceae bacterium | reverse complement strand
CCAACCACTAATGAATACCTGACCCGAAGCTGCGTTTCCCGGAAATAGCAATGACCGGGAGACGCAGAGACTTTCGCCGGAGGACACTTGAAAATGATGCTGACTAAGAAAAAAACAATTGCGCTGATGCTGATATTTATCGTCATGCTGAATTTTTCGGCATGCGAGCTTAATATTGATTTGGCACCTACCGGTACACCACTGCCATCGCCCACACCTGTAATTATTGACACGCCGATGCCTACTCCTACCGATGGGGTGGCAATGTGGTGGAAGGATGAGCCCTACCTGGATGAATATGATGAAAAAGCAGCGGAGCTCGTAGATGACAGCATTAAGGAGGCTCTTAATGCCGTTGCCAGAATCAATCATGATATTATGCTTCCGGCGACCACTATGCAGTGTGACAAGCCTTTTTCAGAGGACGACAGAGCGTATTCGAAACTGAATGACAAGCAGAAAATGCTTTTCGACAGCCTCTTGGAGGCCGGAAGAAATTATGACTTCCTCTATATTGCAGAGGAGGATTACGGCCCGTCGCTGGTAGTGGATTTCCTTACGGTTACCAGCATGGTGGACGCATACGATCCCTATTTGCAGTGCTATTTCACAGGTGACTTTGCAGGGAATGATATTCTGGCTCTGTACTTTGATCCGGACAGAGATGCGAATTTCCCGGTGTCTACCTGTACCGTGGAATTTCTGGATATGCAGGAAAAAATGCAGCTTCTGGACGCCGTGATAAAAAGAGTTGTGCGTAAAATGCCGGCGGAACTGTCTACCTATGACAAATATTACTATCTGGGGACTGTAGTGGCTACACGGGCCACATACAACAGTAACCACTCAGAAGTCAGGAACTGCTCCAATGCGTACGGATGTCTTGTGGGTGGTCAGTGCCTATGCGAAGGCTACTCCGAGGCATTTTTCCTGCTTTGCAGGGAAGCCAATCTTTTCTGCCATCTGATAAGCGGCTTTTCAAGAGATGAAGGGCATATGTGGAATGTGGTGGAGATAAACGGCTGGCAGTACCACTTTGACACCACCTGGGCCAGCGCCTGCAAGCCCGGAAGTTTTGAATATGATATACTGATGGGAATGACGAATGAGGAGTGTGAAAATGAAAATCACACCTTCGACAGAAGCGAAGTGAAATCCGGTTTGCCACTTTGGTAATTTTTTGAAAAAGAGTGATATGTGCAGTCTCTCTTTTTTACTACCATGTTTCAGAAAAAAGTGCTATACTTATGAAAAATAAAAAGGGAGACTCTGAATGACTATAAATTTACGACATGCTACGGAGGCTGATCTGGACAGAATAATGGAGGTATATGCCATTGCCAGACAGTTTATGAGGGATCATGATAATCCTAACCAGTGGCAAAATAATCACCCCGCCAGAGAGATAGTGGAGGCTGACATTAAGCAGCAGAGGAACTACGTGGTGGAGGCAGACGGGCAGGTAGAGGGAGTATTTTTCTTTTCTACTGAGAAGGACCCGACATATGCCTATATTGAAGGGGAGTGGCTGGCTCCGGACGCACCCTACGGTGTTATTCATCGTATCGCATCTTCAGGCAAGGTGCGGGGGATTCTTTCCCTGGCAGTCCAATACGGATTACAGCACACAGAGCATCTGCGTATCGATACCCATGCGGACAATTACGTTATGCAGAATGCGATTCTAAAGAATGGTTTTACCCGCTGCGGTATCATTTATTTGGAAAACGGCGACCCCAGAATAGCTTATGAACGTATATAAAAGACAATAAAAGGAGACCGGAAGAATGAACAATTTCAGATTTCATGTGCGCACAGATGTAAGATTTGGTAAGGACCAGATCGAGAGCCTGCCTGAGTTACTTGCTCCCCTGGGGAAAAAGGTGCTCATGGTCTATGGCGGAGGCAGCATCAAGAAGAATGGTCTTTATGACCGAAGTACGGGCCTGCTCTCACGCTTCGAGCTGGTGGAAATAGGCGGTGTGGAGCCCAATCCCAAGATTGAGCTGGTTCGTACAGCAGCAGAGCTCTGCAAGGCAGAGAAGGTGGATGTGGTACTGGCAGTAGGCGGCGGTAGTGTTATCGACTCCTCCAAGGTCATTGCGGCAGGTGCCAATTACGACGGAGATCCCTGGGATCTGGTAGTGGATGGCAGACGAATTAAAAAGGTGCTTCCTATCGTGGCAGTGCTGACTCTGGCAGCTACAGGCTCAGAGATGAATAAAAACGCAGTTATTTCCAATATGGCCATTAACGAGAAGCTGGGCACAGCTTCTTCGGAATTTATTCCTATGGCAGCTATCTGTGATCCTACCTACCTCTACAGCCTGCCTGCAAAGCAGACTGCGGCAGGCACTGCAGATATTATGTCCCATGTTTTTGAGCAGTATTTCAGAAAAAATACAGGTGCCTTCTTATCCGACAGCTTTGCGGAAAGCATACTTAAGACTTGTATCAAGTATTGCCCTATCGCTCTCAAGGAGCCTGATAACTATGAGGCCAGAGCCAATCTTATGTGGGCCAGCACCACAGCTCTTAACAGCCTGATTTCCTGCGGCAAGGGCGGAGCATGGACCTGCCATCCTATCGAGCATGAGCTCAGTGCTTTTTACGATATTACTCACGGCGTGGGCCTCGCTATTGTTACTCCACGCTGGATGAGATACATCCTGAAGGATGAGACTGTGGAGAGCTTTGCGACCTATGCCAGAAATGTATGGGGCATTACTGAAAGCGATCCCTACAAGGCAGCCAATGCCGGTATCGATGCCACAGAAAACTTTTTCAAGGAATGCGGCATACCTATGACACTTACCGAGATTGGTATCGACGACAGTAAGATCGACACAATGGCAGCGGCCTGTGTGAAGAACAATAACCTTTCCTCCGCTTTCGTGGCACTGGATAAGGATGATATTGCAAAAATTTTAAGAAATTGCCTGTAATGTACCGGGGCTGCATCTCAATATGATGCAGCCCTGTTGTTATGTTTTGCCGGATGCATGGGGAATAGGTTAAACAATTCAGAGAAGGTAGATCTTGAAGCACGTATGCCGAAATAATGCTGATCAAAATTATTGCTCATAGTATATCTATTACATTCTTTACTTGAATAATACGGGAAAAGTAGTATTATATGATAGAATTACTATCACTATGCCTAAGTGGGCACAAAGCTTTTAGGACGGAAAAGAGGGAAAACAATGAGTAACAAGAAGAAAATGGTAACACTGCTGGCTATTAATGCCTTAGTACTGGTGCTGCTCCTGGTAGTTATCATAATTGGCAATCAGAAGCAGATTAACATTACAGTGGATGGGGGCGATCACGTATACGCCGAGTGGGGAGAGGATTTCACAGAGCCTAGCGTGCATGCTACGTTTAAGGACGGCTGGAACAAGACTCCGCAGATGACTCAGGTGCTTCGCAGTGCCGGGGACGTAGATACCATGAAGGTAGGCGACTACACCTTGACTTATACTGCTGAATATAAGGGGAAAAAGGCAGAAAAGAAGGTTACAGTTACAGTACGCGATACCAAGGCTCCCATTATTCAGCTGACAGGTGGCCTGGAGGTTATTGTACGCCCGGGCGCTTCATATGAGGAGCAGGGCTATACTGCTACCGACAACAGGGATGGAGATATTACATCCCGTGTTAACGTGGAAGAACAGTCCGACAAGATTATTTATACAGTTACCGATGAAAGCGGCAATTCCACCAGCTGCATTCGTACCATTATTTACAGAGACAATACTGCTCCCGTAATCACTTTGAACGGCGAGGAAACTATATTACTTGAGGTTAACGGAAAGTACGAAGAAAAGGGTGCTTCTGCATCAGACGACACAGATGGCGACCTGACTGCAAGAATTCAGGTTTCAGGAAGTGTAGATACCGGAAAGCCCGGCGCATATGAGATAAAGTACACGGTTACGGATGATGCCGGCAATAGTTCTTTTGTAATTCGTAATGTGCTGGTTCGCGACACGGAAGCACCTGTTCTTACCCTGGCAGGAGATAAGAAGCTTTATGTAAAGCGTGGTGAGACCTTTAAGGATCCGGGCTACGAGGCTATCGATGCCATAGAGGGAAATCTTACCCAGAAGGTAACTGTTACAGGTACTGTAGATACCGGCAAGTTAGGCGTTTACACTCTTACATACACTGTTAAGGACTCATTTGACAACGAGACTACAGAGACCAGAGACGTTTACGTATATATACGTCAGGATAATGTAGAGTCCGTAGATCCGGGCAATAAGGTTATTTACCTGACCTTCGATGACGGCCCGGGTAAGTACACACAGCAGCTTTTGGACGTACTCGACAAGTACAACATCAAGGTTACTTTCTTTGTTACAGGTCAGTTCCCTAAGTATCTGGATATGATTAAAAAGTGTGACGATGCAGGCCATACTATCGCTCTTCACACATATACTCACGACTACGAGACTATTTATACCACCAGCGCAGGCTATTTTGCCGATCTCCAGAGAATCGCTGATGTAGTAAAGAAGCAGACCGGCAAGGATGCTTCCATCATCAGATTCCCTGGTGGCTCCTCCAATGCGGTAAGTAAAAAATACTGGATCGGAGCCATGACTACTCTGACTCAGCAGGTACAGGATATGGGCTATCGCTACGTTGACTGGAATGTTACCTCCAACGATGCAGACGGTAAGTCCAACAAGATGGAGCTGTCAGAGGCTACCAGATACGTAATTGATTCCACCATCAAGGGCATTAAGGCACGTAACGGCAAGTATTCCGTAGTGCTCCAGCATGATATTCACCTTTTCAGCGTAAATGCAGTAGAAGAAATCATTCTCTGGGGTCTGGAAAACGGCTATACCTTCCTGCCTATGACAGATGAATCCCCTATGTGGCATCACCATTTGAATAACTAATCCTGTTAAAAATATTCAACCTTTATCACCAGCGAAAGGACCCTTCATGGATAAAAAAGTTTTTATCATAGGTCATAAAAATCCGGATACGGATTCCATCTGCGCGGCCATTTCCTACGCAGAGTTAAAAAATAAGACCGGCGATGGCAGTACCCGGTACATCCCTAAAAGAGCCGGGCACCTGAATGAGGAGACCCAGTATGTCCTGGACTACTTCGATATTCCGGCTCCTCAGTATATGAAGGAAGTATCCACTCAGGTGAGAGATATCGAGATCAGGAATAATGAGGGGATTCCCAGGGATGTATCCATCAAAAATGCCTGGGATATCATGAATGACAGAAATGTAGTCACTCTGCCTATCGTGGAGGACAGATTCCTTAAGGGAATTATTACGGTAGGCGATGTGGCCAAATCCTACATGGATGTATATGACAATCGCATTCTTTCCGATGCCCGTACCAGCTACAAGAATATCGTGGAGACCCTGGAGGGTCAGCTGGTAGCAGGCAGTATGGAGGGCTATTTTGAGAATGGTAAGGTAGTAGTAGCCGCAGCCAATCCCGATGTTATGGAGAACATTATCGATGCGTCGGATATGGTTATTCTGGGCAATCGCTATGAGGCGCAGCTCTGTGCTGTAGAGATGCAGGCAGGTGCCATTATCGTCTGCGACGGCTCTACAGTCACCAAGACCATCAAGATGCTGGCTGAGCAGAACGGCTGCCGCGTTATCGTTACCAATTACGATGCCTATACCACTGCCCGCCTTATCAATCAGAGCATCCCTGTCAGCCACTTTATGCTGCAGGCAGAGGATATAGTGTCCTTCCACTACGACGATACTCTGGATGATATCAGGGAAATTATGAGTAAAAACCGCTTCCGCGACTTCCCTATTCTGGACGAGGAAGAGCATTATATAGGCACCATTTCCAGAAGAAATATTCTGGGTGCCAATAAAAAGCAGGTTATTTTAGTAGACCATAATGAAAAGGGTCAGGCAGCGGACGGTATAGAAGAAGCGGAAATATTGGAAATTATCGATCACCACAGACTGGGCACCATAGAGACCATGAGCCCTGTTTTCTTCAGAAATCAGCCTCTGGGCTCCACCTGTACCATAATTTATCAGATATACAAAGAGCGCAATGTGGTACCGGACAAGAAGACTGCGGGCCTTATGTGCGCCGCTATCCTGTCGGATACCCTGATTTTCCTGTCACCCACCTGCACGGAAATCGATAAGGAAAGTGCCCTGGAACTGGCAGAAATCGCAGGGATAGATACCAAGTCCTTTGCTGAAAAAATGTTCAAGGCCGGCTCAAATTTTGCCTCCAAGAATATCAGAGACATTATTTTCAGGGATTTCAAGCGTTTTACAATAAATGATGTGAATTTTGGCATCGGACAGGTAAATACCATGTCCGGCGAAGAGATAGAAGAATTAAAGCCCCGTGTGCTGGAGTACATTAAGAGCGATGTGGCTGCTGATGAGATACTTTTCTTCATGCTCACCAATATTATGTCTGGCTCATCCGATGTGGTCTGCTCCAATGAGGCAGCGGTCCGCATTCTGGCGGAGAGCTTCAACGTGAAAATGGAAGGAAAATCGGTCCAGCTTCCGGGAGTGGTATCCAGGAAGAAGCAGCTGGTACCCGCTATTTTCGAAGGATTACAGCAGTAAAGCGGCAAAGGAGAAAAAGGACGCGCTTCCTTACGGAAGCTTATTATAGTACTCGCCGTACAGGCCTCCGTTGCCTGCGGCAAAGGAGATAACATGTTTATACTAGGACAAAAACAAATTTTAAAAGTAGCAAAAATAGCAGATCATGGCGCATATCTTGCGGAGAATCCGGAGGCGGATTTTTCTCAGGTGCCTCGTGAAAATCTGATTGAATCCAGAAATCTTCTTTTGCCCAAGAAGGAAGCACAGGGACTCAAGGTAGGGGACAATGTAGAGGTATTTGTCTACAAGGATTCCGAGGACAGACCTATTGCGACTACAGTAGAGCCGCTACTTAAGATGGGAGAGATTAAGCGCCTTCGCGTAAAGGACGTGGCCGGTATAGGAGCATTCTTGGACTGGGGCCTTCTTAAGGACCTTTTCCTGCCCTTTAAGCAGCAGACCTATAGGGTAAAGAAGGATGACGAGATACTGGTCAGCCTCTATGTGGACAAGAGCTCCAGACTTTGCGCTACCATGAAGATTTATAACAGCCTTCAAAGCGACAGCCCTTATAAAAAGGACGATGAGGTCACAGGCTACTGCTATGAGATTATCGAGGCCTTCGGAGCTTACATCGCAGTTGATGACAAGTATTCTGCTCTGGTTCCCAAGCACAGACTTTTTCAGAAGGTGCTGCCGGGAATGACGGTAAATGCGACCGTAGCCAGAGTCATGGAGGATGGACGCTTAGAGCTTAACTTACGTGAAAAAGCCCATGTGGCACTGAATTCAGACGGTGATATGATTTATGCTCTTTTAGAAGAAGCTGGCGGCTTTTTACCATATCATGACAAGACTTCACCTGAGCTTATTCTGGCCAAATTCGGCCTGTCCAAGGCAGCATTTAAGCGTGCCATCGGACACCTCCAGAAGGAAGGCAGAATAACCATAGCTGAGGACGGTATCAGCAAGGTATGGGGGAGGTAGGAAATGAAGAAAGAAGATAAGATTAAACTTGCCAATTACGCCTTTCTGGCGTCTATGATAATCAATGTGGTAAGTGCATTTTTGCCCATAGAATTCCCTAATTACCCCAGCATGATTATCTATTCCCAGGTGATGATAGCCCTGCCCTTTATTGCCATCTTTTTCATGATGAGGGCAAGCGCCGGGGAGGGAGAGAAAATCAGATATACCTCTGCGATCCATATGAAAAAAATGAAGCCGGTGGCCATAGTGCTCACCGTTCTTCTGGCATTTTTGATTCAGCCTGTGCTGACCTTTTTCAATGCGCTTTCGCTGGTGTTTACCACATCCACCACTACAGAGAATATGCTGCAGATGATGGGAGGACTGCCCTTCTGGGCTGCGGCTCTCCTTATTGCGGCTCTGCCTGCATTTATGGAGGAATCGGTCTACAGAGGGCTCCTCTACAGGCCGCTTCGCGCTGCCAATCCCTGGAAAGCGGTGATACTGACAGGCTTTTGCTTC
>JAZUHR010000175.1:0-17729 GCA_045641825.1 Lachnospiraceae bacterium | reverse complement strand
AAAAAGGTCTATGAGCCCAATCATCCGGATGCTGATGAAGACGGCTATGTGACATACCCAAATGTAGATACAGTTACAGAAATGACCAATCTTATTGATGCCAATCGTTCCTATGAAGCAAATGTAACAGCCTTCAACGCTACCAAGAGCATGCTTATGAAGGCTATGGATATCGGAGGTTGATTTAAATGGCTATTGATATAGCACAGGTAAGTAAATTATCAGGGCTTTCAGCAGCTACCAATTCCCTGACAGGAAAGGAAGCAGAGAAAACGAAGGGGATATCCTCCTTTGAGTCTCTTCTTAATTCCGCCATGGGAATGTTTAAGGAGACTGAAGACCTTACGAATGCAGCTGAGGACGCAGAACTTTCATATATGCTGGGTCTTAACGATTCCATATCAGATCTTATGGTGGCTCAGGCCAAGGCCAACATTTCCCTGCAGTACACAGTAGCCATCAAAAATGCTGTGCTTGATGCGTATAAAGAGATCATGCAGCTGCAGTTCTAAAATTTTTAATCAGAAGTTTTTGTAGAGAGGGATTTTTTTATGCCGGATCAAATAAAAGAAATCTGGAAAAAAATACTTGAATTCTGGAATAAATGGACAAAGAAGCAGAAGATAATAGTAGGCAGTATAGCCGGCGCCACAATTCTGCTCGTTGTCGTTTTTGTTGTGCTTTTAAGCAGGACCCAATATGTGGATCTCTATACCTTTAATTCCACCGAGACTGCCAGCAAGGCAATTTCTTCGCTTAAGGAAAATTCTATCAGTGCCAAGCTTGGCGCTGACAGAAATACAGTTCAGGTAGATGAAAAAAAGTATGTGGATGCCATGGTGGTTGTCAGCAATTCCAGCCTTGGAGATGACTCTTTTTCTATTCCTGATCTTTTTAATGCATCACTTACTACTACAAACGGAGAGAGACTTTTAAGAACACATCTTTATTCTCAGTCCGAGGTTAAGCGGGTAATTGAGATGTTTACGGGTGTAAAGGAAGCTACCGTTACCTGGATGCCTAAGGATACCTCCAATTCCATCCTGGCCAAGAATCAGAAAATTCCTGTTTCAATTCTTCTTCTAACTGACAGTAATTTTAAAAAGTCCGAGGCTGAGGCCATAGCGAAGCTTGCAGCTGCCGCTGCCGGTAATGAGGATACAGAGGATGTGTCTATTCTGGATCAGTACGGAAATGTGCTTTACGATGGCCCTGTAAAGGTGACCGAGGAGGAAGCGCTTATTTCCGACAAAATCAAGATACAGCAGTTTTTTGAAGAGTCCTACAGACAGCGAGTGGAAGCAGCAATACTTATGAATGGTTTTACCAAAGTAGATGTGGCTCCTCATCTTAAGATGAATTTCGACAAGGTGGAGGAATTCCTGAAGGAATATATTCCACTTGAAGGTGAAAATTTCGGTGTTATTACCCAGCAGCAGATTATATCCTCCACAGGCTCAGGTGGAGTTGGTGATATTCCAGGCACTGATTCAAATGATGATTCTACAGATTATTTCCTGACAGGTGCAAATGGTGGTCAGTCCACATATGATATGACACAGACGACCTATGTACCTACTGAGAAAATCACCAATACCATTTATGATGTGGGTGTAATTTCTGATTCCGATTCCAGAATCTGGGTTACCTGCGTCAGAGTAAGAGCTCTTACCAAGTCTGATCTTAAGACCATGGGACTTCTTGAGGATGTTTCCTATGAAGAATATGTGCTTAATCATAGCAAAGAGCAGGAAGTCGAGGTAAATGAGAAGCTTATCGAAGGTATTGCTGCAGCTACCGGCATTCCTGAGACAAACGTGGTAGTTACCGCATATGACGTTTTCGAATTTACAGATGATACTCCTGTTAAGAATGTTGATTGGGAGCTTATAATTCAGGTTGCTCTTGCAATCGTGCTCCTTGGTATTCTTGCCTTCGTAATTCTTCGCGGTATGAAGCCTGTTGAAGTTACAGAGGCAGAGCCGGAGCTCTCTATTGAGCAGCTGCTTGCTACCACCAAGGAAAATCAGAGCCTTGAGGATGTAGAATTCTCCGAGGAATCAGAGACCAGACGAATGATTGAGAAATTCTTTGATGAAAATCCTGAGGCTGTGGCCCAGCTTTTACGTAACTGGTTAAACGAAGATTGGATGTAAAGAGGTTTTATAAATGGCAAGTTCTTCTAACAAGGCCAGTGAACTTACGGGCCTTCAAAAAACAGCAGTATTGCTTATAACGCTGGGGCCGGAAAAGGCTTCTAAGATTTTTGCCTATCTGAAGGAAGAGGAAATCGAGCAGATTACTCTGGAAATTGCCAGCACCAGAACCATAAATCAGGCACTGAAGGAAGAAGTGCTGGATGAGTTTTATGAAGTATGTCTGGCTCAGCAGTACATTTCCGAGGGCGGTATCAATTACGCCAGAGACCTTTTGGAAAAGGCACTTGGCGGAGACAGAGCTTCGGAGGTTATTTCCAAGCTTACTGCCAGCCTTCAGGTACGTCCTTTCGAATTTATCAGAAAGACAGATGCCGGGCAGCTCCTTAACTTCATTCAGGATGAAAATCCCCAGACAATTGCCCTTATTCTGGCATACCTGTCCACCTCTCAGGCGGCTACCATTATCGGTTCCCTCCCGCAGGACAAGCAGGCTGATGTTGCCAAGCGTATTGCTCAGATGGATAGAACCTCACCTGATGTTATTAAGGATGTTGAAAGCGTTTTGGAAAAGAAACTTGCAAATCTGGTCAACCAGGACTTCACTATTGCCGGCGGCGTAGACGCGGTAGTAGAGATTTTGAATACTGTAGACCGTGGTACAGAAAAGCATATTATGGAGACCCTGGAAATCGACGAGCCGGAGCTGGCAGACGAGATCAGAAAGAAGATGTTCGTATTCGAAGATATTCTTTCTCTGGACGACAAGTCCATTCAGAGAGTGCTGCGTGAAGTTGATAACGGTGAACTGGCTGTGGCTCTCAAGGCAGCTACGGAGGATGTTCAGGAGGCAATCTTCAAGAATCTCTCCAGCCGTTTGGCTTCTATGATCAAAGAAGATATGGACTTCATGGGTCCTGTTCGTATGAAGGATGTTGAAGAGGCTCAGCAAAAGATTGTTAATATTATCAGAAAGCTTGAGGATTCCGGTGAAATTATTATTTCCAGAGGCGGAGGTGACGAGCTGATTGTCTAGTAATATTATCAAAGGTTACAGTCAAAACTATGATTCGGCCAAGTTCAAAAAGCTTGATATGACAGCTCGTGAGGAAATTCTGGCTGAAAAAATCGAGGACTTAAGGAATAAAGCTTCAGGCTTTGTTTCCGGTCTTATACCAGCTGAAGTGATGGATGAAAGCTTGCTTGAGGGTGAGAATTATCCTGAAAATACAGGCGAAATGAATGAAGAATTACTGGATGAGGGCGGTTTTCAGGTGGGAGCCGTGAATGATGTAGACATGGCGACTCTTAGAAATCAGATAAGGGATGAGCTGTATGCCGAGGTCAGAATCCAGGCTGAAGCTGATTTCAGGGAAAATTTTCAGGCAGAGGCGGACAGAATTCTTATTGAAGCCAGAGAAAATGCAGAGCAGATTATAGCTGAAGCGGAAAGCCGAGGCAGGGCAGAGGCTGAGGCTATTAAGAACGGAATTGTATCAGTGGCATCTGCAGAAGGCTATGAATCAGGGCTTAAGAAGGCCAAAGAAGAACAGGCTGCAGCGCTTAAGGCTCTGGAAGATGAAAAAAGACGTGTTACAGAGGAATATGAAAGGCAGGTAGCAGTTCTGGAGCCTGCCTTTGTTGAAATTTTAAAAGAATACATTAGAAAAATTACCGGTGTAGCATACGATCATCATACAGAGATTTTAACTTATCTGATGGATCAGGCTATTAAGAAAGTACCGGGACAGACAGAATTTATTGTAAAGCTGTCTCCCAACGATTCCGAAAAATATGCGAATGAAATTCCGGGCATTATAGAAGCTTACAATGATAAGCTGCAGCTCACCTTTTCTGCATCTGCAGAAGTAAAAGACGGAGAAGTGAGACTGGAGAATGAGGGAAGAATACTGACATCATCTCTGGAGCTTAATATGAATGGACTCCTGGAGTCGCTGGATCTGCTGTCTCGGGATAGTCAGTAAGCTTAATTTTACAGGAAGGCTTTTAAGTAAAGAGGATTTATGGACATAAACAAGTATCTGTCACTGACAGAAGAAAATTTCATACGTGTTTATGGCCGAGTGGTAAAGATAGTAGGTCTTACCATTGAAGTTACCGGGCTTTCCGTAAAGATAAACGATGCATGTACCATTGTGACTGCTGATGGCAAGAAGGTTGAATGCGAGGTGACAGGCTTCAGGGAGGACAGACTCCTTCTTATGCCCTACAATGATACCGGCGGGGTAGCTATCGGAGATTTTGTTATGGCGAATGTTTCCGGTCAGGGAGTGCCTGTAGGGGAGAATTATCTGGGTATGGTACTGGATGGTCTGGGAAGACCTATGGACGGAAGCTATATAGAGCCTGTCACATACTACAATGCGGATGCCATGCCGCCTAATCCCATGGAAAGAGAAATGATCGACTCAGTACTTACCCTGGGGGTCAAAGCCGTTGATGGCATGCTGACTCTGGGAAAGGGGCAGAAAATCGGTATTTTCGCAGGCTCCGGCGTAGGTAAAAGTACGCTTATGGGTATGTTTGCCAGAAATACTAAAGCGGATATAAATGTTATTGCTCTTATCGGCGAGCGAGGCCGTGAGGTTAAAGAATTCATAGAAAGAGACCTGGGACCGGAGGGCGTTAAGCGGTCCGTTATTGTCTGCGCGACATCGGATCAGCCGGCTTTGGTCAGGAAAAAGGCTGCAAAGACCGCTACTGCTATTGCAGAATACTTTAGAGATCAAGGCAAGGACGTACTTCTTATGATGGACTCGCTGACACGTTTTTCCATGGCTCAGAGAGAGATAGGTCTGGCCTCCGGCGAACCGCCTGTTACCCGTGGTTATCCGCCTTCAGTGTACGGTGAGATGCCCAAGCTGCTTGAAAGAGCAGGTCGTACTGCCAAGGGCTCCATTACCGGCATTTACACAGTACTTGTAGATGGTGATGATATGAATGAGCCCATTGCTGATACAGCCCGTGGTATTTTGGACGGACATATTGTTTTATCAAGAAAAATTGCCCAGAAGAACCATTATCCGGCGATAGATGTGCTTCAGAGCATCTCCCGTGTAATGTCCTCCATAGCCAGTAAGGAGCATAAAAAGCTGGCTAATACCCTTAAAAACGTGCTTGCCACCTACAATGAATCCGAGGATCTTATAAATATCGGTGCCTATAAGGCCGGCAGTAATCAGAATATTGATTTTGCGATTAAAAAAATCGAGGCCGCCAATGCATTTCTTATGCAGCAGGTGGACGAAAAGTTTTCTTTTGAGGAAACGGTTTCAGAATTAAAGAAGGTATTTGATGGCGAGATTTAATTTTAGGCTTCAGGGAATTCTGAATATAAAGCTGAAAATGGAAGAGCAGGAAAAGCTGGCCTTTGCCGAAAGCCGCATGAGGCTTAATGAGGAAGAGGAAAAGCTCGCTGCTCTCTATGGCAGAAAAGAAGAAATCCTTGAGGAAAAAAGGCAAAATATGGCTAATTCCATAAGATTTGTCGAGCTTCAGGTGGCGGAAAATGCAATTAAAGGCCTGGATTTAGCCATTGAAGATCAGAAAAGAGCCGTGAGAAGAGCGGAGAAGGCTCTGGCATTGGCAGAGGAAAGACTAAATGTGGCTATGATGGAGCGAAAGACCTATGAAAAGCTTAAGGAAAAGGCCTTCGAGGATTTTATAGCTTCAGAAAATTATGCTGAACAAATGGAAATTAATGAGCTGGTGTCCTACAGACACAGTGCCGAAGGGTGAATATATACTTTAGGTTATGCAAAATAGTTAGGAGTGGTGATTATGGCTAAGGAAAATAAGGAGAAAAGCGGAGAAGGTCTTGGAAGTAAGCTGCTTACTTTGATTATAATTCTTCTCATTGTTGCTATCTGGCTGGCTATTATTGCTCTGCTGATAAAGTTTGACGTGGGAGGTCTGGGAAGCAACGAGACTGTTCAGAAGGTATTTAAGGATGTACCGATTCTGAATATGATTTTACCGGATTCCGATCCTACAGAAGATGAGAATTTAGAGAAATATAACTATAAAAATCTGGAAGAAGCCATCGCTGCCATTAAGAAACTGGAGCAAGATGTCGATAAACTTAAAGAGGAAAATAACGCTTACTCCCAGAGAGTGCAGGAGCTTCAGACCGAAAATGAGTCTTTATCTCATTACGAGGCTGAATACCTGGAATTTCTTAAGCTTAAAGAACAGTTCGACAGAGAAGTGGCTCTAGGTGAGCATTCTCCCGATCCTTCAGCTTACATCAAGTGGTACGAAAAGATGTATCCTGAAAATGCTGCGAAAATCTACGAGAGTCTTAAGGGCGATGATATTGTAAATGAGTCTTACGAGTATGTGGCTAACTACCTGGCCAAGACCTCAAGTAAGGCAGATGCTCAGATTCTTATGGAGTACACCAGCAATATCGATCTTGTATGTAATATTCTTAAATGCTTAAAGACAGCCAAGGTAGCCGAGATTCTTGAAGCTATGCAGAAGGATGGCGACGAGGGAACACTTTTCGCCAGCCGTATTGTTAATCGTATGCATGAGCTGGGAATGTCAGGAAAATAAAGCTTTTTTCCTCCAAAAATATTATGAAAGGAGGAAAAAGTATGGTTATTAACAGTGCATTAATGCAGAATGCCGGAAAAGAATTTATGTTTTCTCAGGGATTATCCATGAAAAATGATAAGTCCTCGAGTGCTGATTCTTTTTCGGCTATTTTTAACAATGTGACCGGCAGAGGGAATCTTTTTGAACTGAATAAACCACAGGCTAAGCTGCAGGCAGCAGATAGTGGCAACAAGCAGATTTTTGCTGATAAGAAATTCGATAAGAATTTTGAGAATAAATCAGTGAAAAGTGAGAATCCAAGCCGTAAGGATGTTTTTTCCGAAAGAGCTGATCTTACAGATGAAGCCAAAACAGCTGAAGTGACTGAAACGGATGAAGACGAAAGCTTTTTTGAAAAAGCGGCATCATTTCTTTTCCAGATAACAGTAACCGTGACTGTGGTACTCAGCGTCTCCATGGATGAACTGAAAGAAGGCATGCAGGAGCTGGGGATGGAGCCTATGGATCTGTTACAGGCAGATAATCGTTATAAGCTTTTTGTAAATCTTAAGGCTGACGGTGATGCGATCAATCTTCTGAAAGATAATTCCCTGGTGGATTTACTTAACACACTTGAAAACAGCGTCGCAGACCTTTTTACCACAGAAGGAATCAATCCTTCGAATTTCGAAGAGACCTTTAAGCTCACAGTTGATACTGTGGTGGAGAAAACCAATGAAATCATGAAGCAGTTCATGAATGCGGTATCAGGGAATGCTACAATTCCTAAGGCAGATAACGAAGCTGACATTGAGGAAAATGGTAAGGATATTCAGATAATCGACGGCATACAGAATGATAAATTGCCCAAGGTAGAAGTTTCCACAGAGTCACAGAATGGCAGCACCGAAAAAAATAACACAGAATCCTCAAAGAAAGACAAGACACAGCAGATTAAGGCAGATGATTTATCGCAAAAATTTGTGAATCACCTGGTAAATTCCTTCGAAGCCAGATTTTCATCGGTTAAGGTGACGGAAATTCAGGCAATGCCGGATATCAGGGAAATTGTTAATCAGATTCTGGAGCAGGTTAAAATCCATGTGAACAATGCCAATACCTCTATAGAAATTCAGCTTACACCTGAATCCTTAGGCAAGGTACAGGTAAGTGTGGAAAACAACAACGGCATAATGACCGCTAAGTTTCAGGCTGAAAGCAGAGTGGCAAAAGAGGCTATCGAAAGCAATCTTATCCAGTTTAAGGAGCATCTGGCTGAGCAGGGGATTAAGGTTGACTCCGTAGAGGTATCCGTAGGTAATTTTGATTTTACCGGTAATCAATTCGGTAAGGGACAGCATCAGGATACTGAAAGCCATGTGAAAAAGCATTTCTCTTTGGAAGATGTAAGTAGCATAGGTGCAGAAGGTAAAGAAGATTTGAAGGAAGCGGCTTATATCGATAACGGTACAAGTACGGTAAGTTTTACAGCGTAGGAGAAAGATTATGGCAGACAAATTAGTACAGAATGTGACAAACGGTGTTTTGGAAAATACAGCCACTACTGTATCAAAGCAGCAGAAGGATACCACAGGTACAACAAATCTTGGAAAAGATGCCTTCCTTCAGCTTCTGGTATGTGAAATGCAGAATCAGGATCCTTTGGAGCCTTCTTCAAATACGGAGTGGATTTCACAGTTGGCTACATTCTCACAGCTTGAGGAATTACAGTCTCTTACAGCCGCAACTGAGAATACACAGCTTTTTTCACTGGTGGGCAAGCAGGTGGTTCTTACTACTACAGATGTGGATGGCAATCCTGTTTATAAGTCAGGAGTTGTGGATTTCGTAAATATTTCAGGCGGTGAGTCCAAGTTTTCCGTAAACGGCAGCCTGTATTCCATGGAAAATCTTTATTCAGTTGTGGATGAGTCCTTCTCATACAATAACAATAAGCCGAGAGTAATTAAAGAGGTGGATTTCTCCTTTAACGGTAATGAGCCGGAAGATTTGGTATTTGAGGTATCCATGGGTATGGATGAAGCCAAGTCTGATAATGTAGCGCTGATGATAGGTAATACGGTTCTTAACAGCGATTATGTGCATCTCTATGACGGAAAAGTGACTGTGGATAAGGAACTTTTGTCCAACCTCTACGAAGGTCACTACGACATCGCAGTTGTATTTGACGATAAGAACTATACGACAGTTACTAATGCTGTTAAAGTGCATATCTTTAACACAAAGAAGCCGATTGAAGGCAATGAGGTAGAAGCGTGAATAATTTAAATATCATGAACACTGCTTCTATACAGCAAATGCAGGATGTCCTTAAGAATTCACAGAAGGGCAGAGTGCAAAACAGTACAGGAGTGGGACAGTCCTTTGAAGAAATTCTTGCCCGTCAGAAGGAACTGACAGGAGCAAATACAGGAACTGTTAAATTTTCAAAGCATGCCAATGAACGACTGGATCAGAGAGATATCGATATGACTCCTGAGCAGATGGACAGACTTAATGCAGGTGTCAGCAAGGCAGCCGGAAAGGGTATTAATGATTCCCTGATTATGGTTGATAACATTGCGTTCATTGTAAATATCAAAAATAATACCGTGATTACTGCCGTTACCGAAGGGGAGGATATGATTTTCTCCAAAATTGACGGAGCGGTAATTGCTTAAAAATGTTTCTGAAGTTACTAAAGGAGAGACTTTTTTCTGCCGATAATAATTTCAGATGAAACAAATCTATCGCCGGACCAGTGTCGGAGTCATGGATGACTTCGATCCGTTTCGAAAAAACGGTCTGGAGGCGATTCTTCCCGGAACGACAGAAGGGAAGATTAAAATCCAGGAGGTACTCTATTATGATGAGATCACTTTATTCCGGTGTATCCGGACTGAAGGTGCATCAGACCAGGATGGATGTTATTGGTAATAACATTTCTAACGTTAATACCATTGGCTTTAAGTCCTCGACTGTTACATTTTCCGATGTTTTATATCAGACCTCATCCCCTGCTACCGGCCCTAATGCTGAGGTTGGTACAGCGGGTCAGAACCCTATGCAGATCGGTCTTGGTTCCAATGTATCTGCAATTACTACAACGATTGACAATGCCGGCGGTTCTCAGAGAACCGACAATGCATTTGATATTATGATCGAAGGTAAGGGCTTTTTCGTAGTAAATAACGGCCATGGCAATCTTTTTACCAGAGCCGGTTCCTTTACCGTAGACGCTAACGGTACACTTTGTAATGCATCAGGCTATGCCGTAATGGGATGGCAGGTGGATCCTAACGATGAGAATCAGACAGTGGCTGACACTGTTTCTCCTCTTAAGATCATGTCCCCGGAAAATATGTATGCTCCGCCTGAAGCTACTGAGGCAGTTTATTTCTCCGGCAATATCGACAGCGCAGATACAGCTTTCGATTCCGATACAGGTAAGCTTACAGCCTTCTCATTTTTCGATAATCTGGGAAGAAGCTATACGGTTAACCTGCGTCTTACCCAGCCTCAGGATGCGGACAATAATCCTATCGAGAATCTCTACAATGTAAATGTTGTTGATATTGTAGATAATACCGGTAAGAGCATTCTGACAAACTATGATGAAGTTACAAAGAGATATTCTTTGAACGAGGGAATCCGTTTCGGATTTGGTGAGCAGGCTGCAGAATTTACAATTGATGAGGAAACAGGTAATGTTACTTCATCCAGCAACCTTCTTTTAGGCTTCTCCGCAGCAAACGGTAAATTCCAGTTTATCAATACAACAGATGCGGCTCAGGCTCCCGGTGATTTGGACACAGTGGATTATTCTTCAGTAGATTTCAGAGTGACTACTACAGATCTGACTCAGAATCCTTTCGCTGAGAAGATTGATGTGGATTTTTCATCCATGACCATGTATGCAACTTCCGGTAATACATCCATTGCCTATACAAAGGGTAATCTGGACGGTCTCTATGCAGGACGTTCCGTAGGTAATATGACAGGTTGCTCTATCGACAATCTGGGTATGATTTACGGTGTATATGATAATGGTACTACCAAACTTTTGGGACAGGTAGTCGTAGCATCTTTTGCAAATGCTGCAGGTCTCGAGTCCAAGGGTGGCAGCCTTTTCGCTGAGACTCAGAACTCAGGTGAGTTCGACGGTATCGGTAAGGCTATCGCTACAGCAGGCGGAGCCTTCAAGACAGGCGTTCTTGAAATGAGTAACGTAGACCTTTCCACAGAGTTTACAAACATGATTACCACACAGCGTGGTTTCCAGGCAAACTCCAGAATCATTACTACATCAGATACACTGCTGGAAGAGCTTATCAATCTTAAGAGATAATTAAATAATAGTTAATCTAAGGGCTTTGGCTTGTGAATGCAGGCCAAATGCCCGTTTTGGCATATTCTGATTTTTTATGGGAAAAATGATTTGGGGTTCTTCGTTTTTCGCTGCAGCAAAGGAGAATTGTATGATAGAACTTACCAAGCTTAATGACAAAAAGTTTACCTTGAATTCCGATCTTATCGAGACGGTGGAGGAGGTACCTGATACTTCTATTACGCTTACCACCGGTAAAAAATTTATGGTCAAGGAATCCAGACTTGAGGTTAAAAATAAAGTTATAGAATACAAGAAAGAAATTTTTGCTCAGAATCTGTAAAAAATAATACAAGAATCGCAATATGTGGTATTTTTCAAAAAAAATTTTGTATAGGTATTGTGGTTTTTGGGTGAAATGGCTATACTTATAGAGTATATAAATCTGATTATGGATTTTTGGCTTTTGTATAGTTTGTTTTAGCGGATTTTGAATTGAAATAATTATTATTTGAAAGGATTTTCTGCTATGGATATAGCATCTCTTGGCGGTCTCGTACTTGCCATTGTACTGGTTGTACTTTCAATTGCACAGGGTGATGCGGGATTCATGAGTATTATGGCCTTCCTGGATGCGCCATCTGCCATGATTACTTTCGGTGGTGCTTTTGCGGCTATTCTTGCCACCTGTGACGATATTCCGAATTTCATAAAGAATCTGAAATCCATTACTCTGATAATGAAGCCTGTCAATGTTAAAGAAGAGGGGATTATTAAACAGATTATAGATCTCAGTAACGTTGCCAGAAAAGAAGGTCTGCTGGCACTTGAAGAAGCTGCAAACAACAGCATTGAAGATCCCTTCATCAAAAAGGGTATCCTGCTTATAGTAGATGGTACTGATCCTGAATTCGTAAGAAGTATTCTGGAGACCGAGCTGGTATGTATAGAGGACAGACATAAGGGAGCCATAGGCTTCTGGGAAAATCTTGGTGCTGCCGGTCCTGCGTGGGGTATGATTGGTACTCTCGTAGGTCTTATCAACATGCTTGGTAACCTGTCAGACCTTGCAGCCGTAGGTCCTAACATGGCTATTGCGCTTATTACAACATTCTACGGATCACTTCTTGCCAACTGGATTTGTACTCCTGTTGCTACCAAGCTTAAAGCCAATAACGCCAAGGAAATTATGGCAAAAACAATAGTCGTGGAAGGTCTGCTTTCCATTCAGGCAGGTGAGAACCCGCGTGTAATTGAGGAAAAGCTTAAGTCCTTCATTTCACCTGATCGTCGTTCAGCTATGAGTGCTGACGAGGGAGGAGGCGAATAATGGCCAAGAAAAAAGAAGAAGAGGCACCAAAAGGCTCGCCGGCCTGGATGTCAACCTTCTCTGACCTTATGAATCTTCTGATGTGTTTCTTCGTTTTGCTTTTCTCTATGTCATCAGTAGATGAAAGTAAGGTGGAAGCGCTTATAAAGTCACTGGCTGATACCTTCAGTATTTTTGATGGCGGTGGCTCATCATTTGAGGATGGTGTCCTTATTTCATCAGGCTCCACCCAGCTTTCTTATCTGGATGAGTACTTTAATCAGAGTGGTCAGACAGATGACGGTGACAGCAATGTGAATGTGAATAATGGCCCCGGCGGTAACGGAAATGAGACTCAGAATCCTGCCACTCCCGCGCCTACCGGTAATCCTACACAGGACCCGGATAAGCCTGGTGGAGGGACATCTGATAAGGACAAGGATAAGTACAATTCCGGTGTTATTTACGAAGAAATTACCGGTGAAGCCGATAAGCTTAACATTGGAGATTTTATTGATGTTAAAGTGGACTCCAAGGCTTACAAATATGTCGAAATAAATATCAGCGGTGCTGTACTTTTTGACAGTGGTAAAGCTGATTTAAAGGAAAACTCATTAGACATTTTGTCAAAAGTGGGAGATATTTTGAAAACATACAAAGGCTTCAAGATAGAAATTATCGGGCATACTGATAATGTTCCACAGAATCCCAATGCCAAATACCCTAATAATGATATACTTTCCTATGCCAGAGCTTATTCAGTAGGCAAATTCCTGTCGGAAAGTAAGAATATGGGCTGGACCAATATTAACTGTATCGGCAGAGGCGAGCATGACCCTATCAAGGATAATTCCACATCAGAGGGTAGAGCTGCCAACAGAAGAGTAGAAATCAGACTTTATAACAATAAAGCAGAGTAAAGAGGTAATATATGAAGAAAAATATACTTGCCATAGCAATTCTTGCTGCAACAATTGCAAATATTGCTTTATCAGCAATCATAATTCTTGTAATTGTACCCGAGGCCAAGCAGAGTACGGCTCTTATCGAAAAGATTGTTTCCTGTCTTGATTTGGAATTGCAGAATCCCAATGCAGGGGACTTCGGACATGTTGAACTTAAGGATAGAGTACAGGCTACTCTTTGCGAGAAAAAGACTATTACACTGACAAATGATCCGGGAGAGACCAAGACCAGATATGCACAGGTAAACTGCTATCTGATTCTTAATAAAAAGTCTGCGGATTACACTGCTGTTACAGAGGCTATTGAAGGTCAGCGTGAGTACCTGTCGGTAAAGCTGGACAAGATTGTTTCTGTATATACAGCCAGCAATTTAAAGGCCGGTGAAAATGAGATTGCATCCGAGATGCTTGAGACTCTTAAGGCTTATGTAGATTCTCCGGACTGTATTCTTGAAATTGTTGTTAATGCACTTATTCAGTAAATAAATTTGATTTGTGAGGCAAAGGAATGGGAGACGTCTTATCCCAAAAGGAAATAGATGATCTGCTTAAAGCGTTTTCCACTGGTGAACTGGATGCAGATGAATTTAAAGAGTCGAAGGATGTCGTAGTAAAGAACTATGACTTCTCCAGACCTTCCAAATTCTCAAAGGAACATCTTCGTACATTGGAAATTATCTTTGAGCATTTCGGTAGACTGCTTTCTACGCATTTTCCGGCATATATCCGTGTTAATGCGCAGATTGAAGTGGTGAACTCTGAGGCTATAGTATATGCCGAGTTTACCAATGCCCTGTCCAATCCCGTTCTTTTGGGAATGGTGGAATTTGCTCCGCTTGATGGTAATGTTATTATCGAGCTTCAGGACACCATAGGCTTTGCCATAGTGGACAGAATGCTTGGTGGTCCCGGTCTTCCTATGGATAAGACCAGAAACTTTACGGAAATCGAGCTGGTTATCCTGGAAAGAATTTTCACCATGATAACCAATCAGCTGGCTGAACCTTGGGCCAATGTGGTGGATCTTGACCCCAGATTTTCCAGAATTGAGACCAACTCTCAGTTCGCTCAGGTAATTTCACCTAACGAGATGGTGGCACTGATTACCATGAGCATTAAGATTGGCTCTGTCGAAGGTATGATGAATGTTTGTATTCCTTATGCCGTTGTAGAGCCTGTTATAGAGAGACTGAATACCAAATACTGGTATTCTACCATGGAAGAGCATGGCGACGAGAGCTACAAAGACTTTGTAGAGGCCTCCATCGCCAAGGCCAGAATTCCGCTTAAGGTTCTTTTGGGAAAGAGTGTTATTTCGGTTAACGATTACATTAATCTCACCAAGGGAGACACCATTATCCTTGATAAAAAAGTATCTGACGAACTTGATGTTTACGTAGGTAACATTTTCAAATTTACCGGAATGCCCGGTACGTCATCCGATACTTATGCTATTAAAATATCTTCAGTAATAAGAGAGGGGGAGTAATATGGATGGATTATTGTCACAGGAAGAAATAAATGCATTGTTCAGTTCATCAGATGATGACGAAGCCGGTGCAGCAGGCGCTGTCTCCAGTGATCTTTCTGCAGAGGAAAAAGATGCCATTGGTGAAATTTCCAACATATCCATGGGGTCCTCGGCTACTACATTGGCTGCACTTGTAAATCAGAAGGTTGATATTTCCACACCTACTGTTACTGTTATGAATTGGAATGAGCTTGTATCCAAATATGACAAGCCATGTATCTTCATTCAGATTCTCTACAAAGAGGGCCTGGATGGTAATAATATTCTGATTCTTAAAGAAAACGATGTTAAGATTATCGCTGACCTTATGATGGGCGGTGATGGCTCACAAACCTCCGGAGATCTTTCAGACCTGCATCTTTCAGCTATTTCCGAAGCCATGAACCAGATGATGGGTTCCGCTTCCACGTCTATTTCGTCCATGATTGAAACCAAGGTAGATATTACTCCGCCTAAGGCTACCATAATTGAGATGAATTCTGTTAAAGATGCCGGTGAAATTGCTGACTTCCTTAAAAATGATTTCGTTAAAGTGTCCTTCAAGATGACAGTGGGAGACTTGGTAGACTCCGAGCTTATGCAGCTTTATCCTGTTGAATTTGCTCAGAATCTTTACAGAAAATTTGTTGGCGATGCAGCGCCAGCACCGGCACCTGCGCCAGCACCGACACCTGCTCCGGCCCCGGCTCCTGCGCCAGCACCTGCTCAGGCAGCACCAGCCCCGGCACCGGCAGGACAGATGACAATGCCTCAGATGCCTATGGGAGCTATGCCGATGATGGGTATGCCACAGATGGCAATGCCACAGACGGCAATGCCTCAGATGCCTATGGGAGATATCAATGTAAGCCCTGCTCAGTTCCAGCCTTTTATGCAGGTTCAGAGCCCTTTGCTTTCCACTGAGAATATTGACCTCCTCCTCGACGTACCTTTGGAGGTATCTGTAGAGCTTGGTCGTACCAGCAGAACAATTAAGGAAATACTTGATTTTGCACCTGGTACAGTAGTTGAATTGAATCGCCTTGCCGGCGAGCCTATCGACGTACTTGTTAACGGTAAATATGTTGCCAAGGGCGAAGTAGTAGTAATCGGTGAATCTTTCGGTATCAGAATTACAGATGTAATTAAGTAAAACATACTTTTTTATGAAATCTAAACATTCAATTAAATTGCATATTTAGATATAGACCAAAGTAAGAAATATGCTATAATCATACCTATAGTGCTTGCACTATAATTAGGAGTTTGTGTAAATAATTTACCAAAGATAGGAGAAATCACACTATGGCAAAAAGTATTTTGATTTGTGACGATGCAGCATTTATGAGAATGATGATCAAAGACATTCTTACAAAGAATGGCTATGACATTGCAGGTGAAGCAGAAAATGGTGCGGTTGCAGTTGATAAGTACGCAGAGACAAAGCCGGATCTTGTAATGATGGATATCACAATGCCTGAGAAGGACGGTATCCAGGCACTTAAGGAAATCAGAGCAAAGGATTCAGGTGCCAATATTATTATGTGTTCTGCTATGGGTCAGCAGGCAATGGTTATTGAATCTATTCAGGCCGGCGCTAAGGACTTCATCGTTAAGCCTTTCCAGGCAGACCGAGTATTAGAGGCTGTACGTAAAGTAATAGGTTAATATGGAAATCATATATATGACGATTCTGACGGCTACTCCCTTGGAAAACTGGTTACAACTTATAGGTTTGTTGTTGGTTTTTATTATTGTGGTAGTAGCCTGTTGGGCTGTCACCCGCTTTGTAGGAGGGCAGCAGATTAAGCAGAAGAACATGGGGAATTTCCAAGTCATAGAGACTTACTCTCTGGCGAAGGATAGGTATCTTCAGCTGGTCAAAATCGGTAAAAAATATTATTGTATTTCCATCGCAAAGGATAATGTAAATCTTATTTGCGAGGTTCCTGAGGAGCAGGTGGTAAAGGATTTGCCCAAGCAGAATTTTCAGGAAATTTTTAAGTCTGTTTCAAATTTTAAAAAAGATATTAACAAAGATAAGGTTGACAGGGAATGAGGAAGATTACCAATAAATGCAAAAAGCTTTTGTTTTTTGTGTTTATGATTACAGTGCTTGCTACAACCTTAAGTTTGTGTGTAAAAAATACAGAAGTCTATGCTACTGACATTAGCGACGATAACAAGGAAGACGATAAGGGCTTTCATATCGGCGGTAATATTGGTGACATAGACTTTTCTTTTGGTACTGACACTCCTGAAGGTGATAGGAATAACGGTCTTTCCGCCACACTCAGAATTCTTATTATTCTGACAGTAATTTCTTTAGCTCCGTCAATTCTCATAATGGTTACATCTTTTATGAGAATATTGATTGTGCTGCACTTTGTGAGAGCCTCCATGGGTATGCAGACTACACCTCCCAACCAGGTGCTGATAGGGCTTGCCATTTTCCTTACATTTTTTGTAATGGAGCCTGTTTTCAGTCAGGTCAATACTGTTGCCATTCAGCCTCTTGAGAGAAATGAGATTACTTATCAGCAGGCTTTTGATCTGGGCATAGAGCCTGTAAGAGAGTTCATGTTTTCACAGATAAGAAATGAGTCTGATTTGGCTTTATTCTGTAATATGGCAGGTATTGAGACCGTCGATACTCTTAAGGATATTCCAACATATGTGCTTATTCCGGCCTTTATTATTTCTGAGCTCAGAATAGCATTTTATATAGGCTTTATCATATATATTCCATTTATTGTAATTGATATGGTAGTTTCCTCGACCCTTATGTCCATGGGTATGATGATGCTGCCTCCTACTACCATTTCTACACCTTTTAAGATCCTTCTTTTTGTAGTAGCAGATGGTTGGACACTTGTAATTGAGCAGCTGGTTATGACTTTCT
>JAZUHR010000174.1:0-4732 GCA_045641825.1 Lachnospiraceae bacterium | reverse complement strand
GATTTTGTGGATATTGATCTGGATTCTTGTATGAAGGAAGTGCTGGGATCCCTTATGTCAGAAAGAGACCATAAGAATCCTGATATTTTGAATGACCGTATAGCCACGATTTCCTGTAAGGCAGCAGTAAAGGGTAATACCTTGCTTCCGGTGGAGGAGGCCAAAAAGCTTATTGCCGACATGCTGACGCTGGAGGACCCTTATCATTGTCCGCATGGAAGACCTACCACCATCTCTTTTACAAGGGATCAGCTGGATAAAATGTTTAAGAGGATTGTCTGATTTATGAAAAATAAAATGATAATTTTATCCGGACCCACAGCGGTAGGAAAGACTCATATTTCCATAGGTCTTGCCAAGAGACTTAATGGTGAAATCATTTCTGCTGATTCTATGCAGGTTTACCGTCATATGAATATTGGGACTGCGAAGATTAAGCCTGAAGAAATGGAGGGTGTACCTCATCATCTTATAGATATTCTTGAGCCTACAGAAGAATTCAATGTGGCGACTTTTGCGAGTCTTGCCAAAAAAGCCTGTAATGAAATATGGGAAAGAGGGAGACTGCCTATTATTGTAGGAGGTACAGCCTTTTATATTCAAGCGCTTCTCTATGACGTGGACTTTAAGGACGAGCCACAGGATTTTACCATAAGAAATTCTTTACAGGCTGCAGCTTTGCAAGATGGCGGTTTAGGAAATTATGAAAAGCTCAAGGAAATAGATCCGGACAGTGCCAATTCCATTCATCCCAACAATATTAAGAGAGTAATAAGAGCGCTGGAATATTTTTATCAGACCGGTGAAAAAATGTCTGTCCATAATGAGACCGAAAGGCAGAAGGAATCTCCCTACGATTTTAAATATTATGCTCTTACCCATAAGCGGGATGTGATTTATGACCGCATTGAAAAAAGAATCGATCTCATGATAGAAGAAGGCCTGGTAGATGAGGTTAGGGGCCTGCTGGAGTCAGGCGTTCCCCTGGATTCAGTAGCCATGAAGGGACTGGGCTACAAGGAAATTGCGGAATATATTATGGGGAATTGCAGTCTTTCGGATGCGGTTAGTGAACTTAAGCTGGCCACCAGACATTTTGCCAAGAGGCAGCTCACATGGCTTCGTCATGAAGATGATGTAATCTGGTTTGACAAATCAGTCTTGTCAGAAGAGGAAATTCTTGCTACAATCTGCAAGGATTTTTTGTAGGAAAGGCTTAGCTTTTCAAACCCCTTCGGGGTTCTCCATTTATTCCACTTCGTTACATATAAGGAGAAAATATGCTAAATAAAATATACGCCCAAATGGGTATAGACAAAAAGGTTTCCGACTTCTGTCTGGAGGTGCTGGATTCTCTTAAAGAAAGATTTGAAAAAATTGATGAAATAGCTGAATACAATCAGCTGAAGGTAATCGCGGCCATGCAGGAAAATCATGTAGCTGCTGAGCATTTCGGTACATCTACAGGCTATGGTCATGATGATGCGGGACGTGACACTTTAGAAGCGGTATATGCAAGCATTTTCCATACCGAAGATGCCCTGGTACGCCCTCAGATTACCTGTGGTACACATGCACTGGCTCTGGCGCTTTTTGCAGGGACTCATCCGGGAGATGAGATTTTATCCCCTGTAGGCAAGCCCTATGATACCTTGGAGGGGGTTATTGGTATTCGCCCTCAGACCGGGTCCCTCGCTGAATATGGTGTTTCCTACAGACAGGTGGATTTGCTGCCTGATGGTTCTTTTGACTATGAAAATATCAAAAAAGCCATTAATGAGAAAACAAAGCTGGTTACCATTCAGCGTTCTAAGGGCTATGCTGTAAGACCTTCATTTTCTGTACCACAGATAGGTGAACTGATTGCCTTCATCAAGGGAATCAAGCCTGATGTGGATGTAATGGTGGATAATTGCTATGGCGAATTTATAGAAGAAATCGAGCCTTCAGATGTAGGTGCTGATATGGTGGTAGGCTCTCTTATCAAGAATCCGGGCGGCGGACTGGCTCCTATCGGGGGCTATATCTGTGGCCGTCGTGACTTAATAGAAAGATGTGCTTTCCGTCTTACGGCTCCAGGTGTCGGTAAGGATGTTGGTGCTACTCTTGGTGTTAATGAGAAGCTTTTCCAGGGGCTTTTCCTGGCTCCTACTGTGGCAGCCGCAGCCGAGAAGGGGGCAATTTTTGCTGCTAATATCTATGAGCGTCTCGGATACCACTGTCTTCCCAATGCTACTGAGGACAGACATGACATTATCCAGGCAATTACTCTGGGCTCACCTGAAAAAATGATTGCCTTCTGTGAAGGTATTCAGGCCGCTGCCGCAGTGGACAGCTATGTTAAGCCTGAACCTGCGCCTATGCCGGGATATCACTGCGATATAATTATGGCTGCCGGTGCCTTTGTCCAGGGCTCATCCATAGAGCTTTCCGCAGACGGCCCATTGGAGCCGCCATACGCTATTTATTTTCAAGGTGGTCTCACCTGGTATCATGCCAAACTTGGCGTCATTCTTTCATTACAGAAAATGTACGAAAAAGGCCTGGTTGAGCTCTGATTTTTAAAATACTTCCTTCAATCTGTTCGGGAGAAATGGGTAGAAGGAGATCGAATGAATAATACCATGAAAAGTCTGCCTCTTTGTGACAGACCTTACGAAAAATTTGAAGAAGTGGGAAGCCATGGCCTTTCGGACAGAGAGCTTCTCACTATTTTAGTGCGCTCCGGAGGAAAGGGAGAGCGGGCTGATGAGATAGCCAGGAGGGTCCTGGAGTTCTGCGGGGCGGAAGGGCTTTCGAGGCTTCTTAATTGCACTGTTGATGAACTTATGTCAATACAAGGAATCGGGAAAGTAAAGGCTATTCAGCTGCTTACAAGCGCTGAAATTGCAAAAAGAATCACCGCTGCCAAAAGGCCTGTCGGGAATCATTTTAAAAATAGCAAGGAGATTGCGGATTACTATATGCCGCGTTTCAGATATACCACCAGAGAGCATCTGGAAATACTGATTCTGGACGTGAAAAATAAAGTCATCAAAGAAGAAACCATATCCATAGGAAATATAAAAATGGCGCTGTGTGAGCCCAGAGATATTTTCCTGGCTGCAATCAAAGCAGGAGGAGCCTCAATCGTCCTTATGCATAATCACCCATCCGGGGATCCCAAGCCATCGAATAAGGATATTGAGACTACTGCAGAGCTGGTATATTTGGGAAATATGCTGGGAATTCCTGTTCTTGATCATATAATTTTGGGCTATGACACATATTATTCTTTGAGAGATAAAAACAGAGTGAAGTTTTAGAAGCATATAATTTTCAGGTGCTTTAAAGTAAGTGATCAAAGTAAGTTTTAAATGCAGAAATTCCGTGATTTCAGGTTGAAATAAAAGTTCTTAAATGCTATAATTTTATGGAATATCTTTATGAAACACAGGGAGGTTTTATTCTATGGCATCTAAAGTCTTCGGTATAGATTTCGGTACCAGTACTATTAAAATATATAAAAAAAATGAGGGTGTCATTTTTGACGAAAAGAACCTTATTGCCATTTGTAACGGTCAGGCTGTTGCCATTGGTAATGAGGCATTTGAAATGCTGGGAAAGGCACCTGATAATTATACCATTACTTATCCTGTAAAGAACGGTGTTATAGCCGACATTAAGAATATGCTTTTACTTTTAAACGAGGCTTTTCTTAAGATCGAGAAGAAATACGGTAAGGTTTCAGGGGCTGAGATTATTGTAGCTACCCCTACGGATATTACTGAAGTTGAGCAGAGAGCTTATTTTGATCTGGCATCCAATTGTATAGCCAAGCCCAAGAAGGTCAGAGTAGTTCAGAAGCCGGTTGCCTGTGCTATAGGTTCAGGTCTTGAGGTTATGGAGGCTTCCGGTGTAATGGTAGTGGATATGGGCGCAAATACTACAGAGATTTCCATTATGTCTATCGGTGGTATTGTTTCTTCCAAGCTTATTCCTATCGGCGGCAATACCTTTGATGAGGCTATTACCAATAACGTTCGTAAGAAATACAACCTTATTATCGGACATGCTACTGCAGAGAATTTAAAGAAGCAGCTGGCCTTTGCCTGCAATCCTGAGCATCTTGTGGCTACAGCCTGTGGTAAGGATGTACTTTCAGGCCTGCCTATTGTGGTAGAGATAGACTCTGAATTCATTACTGAGACTATCAAGGATGCGCTGAATCAGATCCTTGACTCAGTTCGTGCAATTCTGGAGAATGCACCGCCTGAAATTTCTGCTGATATTATCGATACAGGTATTTTCCTGGCAGGTGGTTCAGCTTATATCAGAAATCTTGATATCTTTTTCTCAAGCGATACAGAGTTATCCATTCATGTATGCGAAGACCCTGCAAATACAGTAGTTAAGGGATTAGGTATCATTCTTGAAGAGGGCGGAAGATTTGATGAGATAGCATTCTACTCAGCTCAGCTTTCACACCTTGGATAACTTTGGAGATAATATATGTCAAAAAGAAGACGCAAACGTCGTGTCGAAGGGGAGAAGAATTTTAATATCCAGATTCTCCCCAAGCATGTACTCTTTGTTTTTTCGTTTTTATCTCTTGTGCTTTTGTTCATCTCATTTAGGTTTCCCGGCATTTTAAATCCTGTAAAGGGGGCCATGGATTTAGTATTTTCCCCCATGCAGGTAGGAGTCAGCCGTATAGGCAGTTCTATTGTGGACAGACTTAAGCTTTTTGATG
>JAZUHR010000173.1:0-2678 GCA_045641825.1 Lachnospiraceae bacterium | reverse complement strand
ACTCCTTGGCTCACAGAACGACATGGCTACGATCCGACTTGTATGTGAACGGCACTGATATTTTTGAACTGAATGATGAAAAACTGGCTATTTTCCGCCGCAGACAGGTGGGCATTATCTACCAGTTCTATAATCTGATACCAATACTTACTGTGGAGGAAAACATAGCTCTGCCTATGGAGCTGGACGGCCGTAAGTGTGAGGCTTCCGACATGGACAGTGTTCTATCCATGCTGGGACTTAAGGAACGCAGAAAGCATCTTCCCAACGAACTGTCCGGCGGTCAGCAGCAGCGAACTTCAATAGGACGGGCTTTGATTACCAGGCCGTCTATCATACTTGCGGATGAACCTACCGGCAATCTGGATACCAAAGCCAGCAACGAGGTGATGGAACTTCTTCGTAAATCCAATCGTGACTACAAACAGACCATTGTGATGATTACTCACAACATGGAATTGGCCAAGGCTGCAGACAGAATTATCAGGATTGAGGATGGTAAAATCAAATGAGTATCATAAGAAAACTGGTAATTAAAAATCTAAAACTGAATAAAAAAAGAACAATCGTGACTATAGTGGGCATTATTCTGTCGGTGGCCCTTTTATCCGCCCTTTCCACCATGGTGATGAGCTTTAGATACAGTATGGTAGAGCGTGAAAAAATACAGACAGGCGACTACCATGTTTCTTTTTCGAGTATAAGTCAGAAGCAGGTGGGAGAACTTAAGCATAACGTACTGATAGAAAAAATGCTGCAGGCATCAGAATTGGGTTATGCAAAAATTCCGGAAAGTAATAATGAGTACAAGCCTTACGCCTATATAATGGGGATGAACAGGGAGGCTATGGAGGGGCTCAGATTCCAACTGATAGAGGGCCGACTTCCGCAAAACGGCAGCGAAATACTGATTCCCAGACACCTAAAGACCAATGGCCGCGTGAACTACAAGGTGGGAGATACCATTACTCTTGAAATGGGAAAAAGAATTGAGACCGGCTCGGAAAAAGAATTGGGGCAGGGAAGCGCTTATTATGGCATTGGATTTGAGACTTTTAAGAAAACCGAGGAAAAGACTTATACCATAGTCGGCGTCATGGAACGTCCCGGTCTGGAACCATATACGGCTCCGGGCTATACCTTCGTTACATATAGAAATGTACAGGACGACGACTATAAAATAACGGTTTTCTTCCGCTTTAATTCCAAGGGAATAAGAAATTACGCCAGACACCTGGCTCATATACTGGATGTCAATCCTGAAAAATTTGAAGCAATCTATGACAGAGAAGGGCATTACTCCGGGAACATGAATGAATCCATGCTGGGAGAATTGTCAAATCAATTGGAAAAATCTCAATACAGAAATTTTAATATAAACGGCTACCTGATTCAATATGAGCGTTTGTTTCCGATGGACCCTACCTTCGAGATAGTATTTGTGATAGGCTGTTTCGTGGCAATCATAATTATATTTACGTCGGTTTACTGTATCAAAAACAGCTTTGAAATATCGGTGACTGAGAAAATACGTCAGTATGGCATGCTGTCGGGGATAGGTGCTACCAAGAGTCAGATTAAGCAAAGCGTATTTATGGAAGCGGCCGTAATGGGAGGCATCGGCATCCCGGCAGGCATTCTGTCAGGACTTTTGGCAAGTTTTATACTGATTAAAATAAGCAATAAGATGCTAACGGGAGTTCTCGAGATTAACCTGATTTACAGCATATCGGGATGGGCGATTTTGGCCACGGTGATTTTAGGCTGTATTACGGTTTACCTGTCTTCCATAAGCGGTGCGAGAAAGGCTGCGAAAGTATCACCTATAGAGGCCATTCGTAATCAGAATGAGATTAAAATTGATCCTAAGCGTGTAAGAACACCCCGATACGTGTCAAAACTATTTGGCGTGGGCGGCACTATCGCCTACAAAACTATTGGCAGAAACAGGAAAAAATACCGTACTTCGGTGGTGTCCATCGCTATCTGCACAGTGACTTTTCTCATTGTATCCTATTTCATGTCCATGGGATTCAGCCTGGTAGGACTACAGGCAACGGAAGACGAATGTAATATAACCGCCTATGTCGGACTTCCTTCGGCTTTCGATGAAATCAGGACCGAGTTTGAGTCTATGGAACATGTGAAAAAAGTAACCGTAATCAGCCAGAGTGTACTTAGTGTAGACTGTAACAAATATACAGACGAATATGTTAAAACATATCTTGGGATGAGTTACGATGAAATAATGAAATATTATGAGGAAGTGAACGAAGTCAGGACGGCGGTTCATACCTTTATTTTGGACGATAAATCCTTTGATATTTACGCTAAGGAATGCAATATAAAGGCAGGAGAGGGACAGGTAATTCTGGTGAACTTTATTTCAGACAGTGATGCGGGTAAAATACCTGTCTTCAATCTGAAAAAAGGGGATAAGATAAATGATTTTACCCTGGCCGGAGTGACAGACAAAAGGCCCTTCGGACAAAGGAGTTTTATCAGAGAGGTTATCGTCATGAGTTATAGCACGGCGCGTTCTTCGGGACTATTGCAAAGCGATAATCAAAGCGGCTATCTCTGTTTTGAGGCTGATGACGCCGATACTCTTCAGGACGAACTTGAAAAATATTTGGAAATGAAAGAGAATGTCTATGGTATCGGGGCTGATATCTACA
>JAZUHR010000172.1:0-14476 GCA_045641825.1 Lachnospiraceae bacterium | reverse complement strand
CTTTCCTGCTTGTGCCAGCGGTAGTTGGTGTCGTACATACCTGTGTAAATAACTACGTCAGGATGAACGCTCTCGTAGATATCATCAATATTCTGGCTGTCATATGGAAAATCATAACGCTCAAATACTCTCTGATAGTACTCCTTGCTGAAACGATTGCCGGATAAAAGGTAGACCTTGTGGCCTTCCTTCTTGAACTTGGTGATAAGGTTATTCATGAAACTGGATGTTCCACCAATAAGTAAAATATTCATATTGCCCCCTTTAGCACTTTGCTACGTGTTTATGAAAATCAGGTATAAAATTTATCTACTATGCTGTACTCTTTTCCGTTGCCGCCTGTGACATACATCTCGCCCACGCGTAACCAGGCATGAGCCACCATTTTTCCGTCCTTAAGGCCACAGCCCAGATACATAGTGGAGTGAATTCCTTTTCTTTTCAGAAACGCCTGAGCAGTCAATGCTCTTACCAGACATTTACTTTCCCATTTGGTCTTGGTGCATATCCTGTCCACTACCCTGGCCACCTTGTAAGCATACCGATAATTTTCTCTCGTATCGGTCTCAGGGCTTTCTTTTCCGTGCTCCCCCCAGTATTTATGCAGATACTTGGGCTTGATTGCCACTATGGTAAATCTGAACCAGGCCGAATAAAAATACGATGCCAGAGTCATTTTTTTAGCTTTATTATTCTTTAAGAAGCCGTATATGCTGACCATAAAAAATACTCCTGTTAAAATTTAGACGTATCCAATTTTCAGTATATATTTTTTTTACAAATTTAGCAATAATAAAAAGCCTTGAAACTGTGTTTTTTCAACACTTTTCAAGGCTTAATTCCAATAAGTATAAAATTTTGATGATTTTTTATTTTGGAGAATAAAATATCAGCCCAAAACCTGATTTCTGATCTTGCCGATAGAAATACATTTTCTTTCAAGCGCATCCAGGTCCGTACCCGGTACAACACCCGGAATTACAGGTCGAAGAGGCGAAATAGCCCAGATTTTACCGCTTTTGTCTATCTTCTGGGACTTGGCCACGGACTCATCCAGAGCAGGCGTTCCGAAGGTGTGATCCAAGAACCTGGGGTCATTTTCATTGGTATTTTCCGCCTTAAAGGTATCAGGCCAGTTCGGCACTCTGGACAGCTTTCTGTCTCTAAGAATGCCCAGACATTCCGACGCCGGAATCCCCGGAAAATTCACATTCCAGATCTCACCGTTGTCTGAACCGTTCTGGAGGATTTCCTTGATAACATCATGAATATAGGCATCCGTCGTGCCGTATTCCTCATTGTAATCCACTGAAAACGCGATGGCAGGCACGCCCTTAAGCAGGGCCTCCATGGCCGCTCCCACTGTACCCGAATAGCAGGTCTCAACGCCGCAGTTATAGCCCTTATTTATACCTGAGAAAACTACGTCAGGCTTTCTGTCCAGAATGCACTCAATAGCCACCTTTACGCAATCCGCGGGTGTTCCCGTAAGAGAGTAAGCCTCTACATCAGAGACAGGAAAGTCGTCACACCGCTTAAGCTTCATGGAGCCTCTTATGGTAATGCGCTGACTCATGGCACTGCACTGCTCTGCGGGTGCTACCACAACCACTTTGCCGAAGCCCTTGGCGGCCTCAGCCAGATGCCTGATACCCTCCGCATTTATACTGTCATCGTTTACAACTAAGATATTCATGTCCTCTCCTTTTTGAACGAAGTGAAAAATGGAGAACCCCGAAGGGGTTTGATACGCTAAGCCTTCACGCGACAGCGTGAATTATCATGGCTTAGCGTCCTTTTCCTCTCCTTTTTGAACGAAGTGAAAAATGATAAAACCTAGTATAAATTTTTTTCAGGTGACAGTCAATCAATATAATTTAGCCGGAAATCATCCTTCGGTTGATATGGAGAAGCCCAGCGAATCCTTTTCTCCCAGCCCCTTTTTGTGAAGCGAAAGAGCCACCAGGAAGTAAAGTCCCTGGCCCACTGTGTTCACACCCTCTGCTATCCAGTTCATGGAATCCTTCTCGAAATCCTTGGAGGACAGGTATCCCATGCCCAGAACAAATACAAAGGAAATGCAGATAAGTACCGCTGCCACAGGCTGTTTTCTGCAGATGCACACCTGGAAAATCGATGCATCCAGTACAAAAACTCCCACTACCATTACCACTACCATAATCATGGTGCCGGAATACTCCTTGGGAGCATTTTCCGCTGCCAAGAGGGCCACAGCGATAAGCGGCATGAAGGTAAAAGAATTCGCATTTACTGTCTTCTGGGCAGCCATTTTTACATGTCTTCTGTGAACCAGTACTGCGCCCACACCCATTGCCGCCAGGAAAAAGCCCGTGGCCTGCATAGGAAAAAAGCATTTGTTAAGCACTGAAAAATCGCAGATTCCCGTATTGTAGAGAAGCTTCCAGATAGCCTTATAGCCACCCGCAAACACCACAAACATAGTGCCTGCAGAAAAGAGGGAAAACATTCCCTTTACCATCTTGTTATAAAAATCTCTTTGAAAAATAATCGAGCCGGCACAGAAAAATATAACCGGAATAAAATCCGCAAGTGCCATTAAAATTTTCATACAAATCCCCCTAAAAGCCCTTATTTAAAGCTGTCCTTGATATACTGTGAAAAACTGCCCTTACCGTACTTGGTATCACCCACCATATCTCTTGTAAGTGTCCACTTGGAGAAGTGAATTATAGCAGTCTTACCGTTTTTCTTATTCTTGGGGAGACTTGCCAGAACATCAAAAAGCCAGGCCGGAGCACGCTTAATAACTGCTGTTTTTCCTGCAGCCTCGAAGCACATGCGGGCAATTTCCTCATAAGTGTAGGTCTCGGTACCACCGATAGAGTATGTAGTATTGTCATCTGTCATGTGAAGAACGATGAATTCTGCAAAATCAGGTGTGTCGATAACATTTGCACTCACCGGAGCCTTACCCAAAAGTGTTACCTTGCCATTCTCAATCATAGGTCTGAACACCTTGACGATATCGTAAAAATAACCTGTAGGTCTGGTAATGCAGTACTTTAAGCCTGACTTCTTGAGTTCTGCCTCGAAAAGAGCCTTGGCGTGTACCATAGGTACCTCTTCTGTAGCCTCGTCTGCTCTGATAACAGATACATAGGAAAAATTCCTGACTCCGGCCTCCTTTGCCTCCTTAAGAAGATTAAGATTGCCATTAAAGTCAATGTCATAATTGGTAAGAGTCGCACTGGCTCCTGTAAGTCCCATGGTAGTAATTACCACGTCACAGCCATCGCAGATTCCCTTCATAGTCTCTGCCTTTGTGGCATCAATCTTTCTGAAGTCCACCTTACTGTTGTCTACACCGTCGACATCATGCTGCACCATATCTGCAGCCACTACCTGATGTCCCTGTTTAATTAATTCCTTTAAAATCTCACTGCCGAGCTTACCATAAGCTCCTGCTAATAATACTTTCATAAAACCTCCGACTATCTGCTCTTTTCCTTGGCTCTCTTATCGTTAATGATATCCATATGTTCCGCTGTAATCTCGGTAACATTATGTTCCTTGGCCCATTCTACACAGCCCTTAAGTGCTGCCGGCAGGAAGATTCTGGGAACCTTAATGAGCTTCATGCACGCTTCATCTGTGAAATGAACACTGGGATCGATACGGTCAGCCGCATATCTTACGGATGAAAGGCTGGTCTCACGCACAGGAAGCAGCTCCGGAATAGGCTTCTTGAATTTGCTGTACCAGAAATTCTTGGAATCTCTATAGCCATAATCAACAGGAACACTCGGGAAGTCCTTGGCTTTAACACCGTTTACGATGGCATTGTAGTACTTTTCCTTCATGAGGATTTTATCCACCTTCAGGATGAAGTGAGCGCCGAATTTGGAGGTAATACCATTAAAATCGTGGTAAGGACCTTCGTAGCCCTCTAAGCAGCCCGCCTGATCATTCATGGCTCCGTCCAGAGTATCATCCCAGGTACACTCTATTACCTGGAAGCACTCGGAAAGAACCTTAGGAAACTTCTCGCCCGGATTTTCAGCGGCACGCAGTCCCTCTTCCATCTTGTAGCAACACTTTGCCATCTTTTCTTCCGTAGTGTCTCCGGGAAAGCCCAGACGTACAGCTTCTTTGAAAAGCTTCTTGTCATCATAGATGAAATTCAAAGCACACTTTTTTCTCTTTAAGATATTCTGTGCCGTATTGGATGAATTGCGGCACTGCAAGAGCATAGCATAATAGTCGCGGCCTGCAATATAGTATGGCTGCACAAGTGAATATGCGCCACAATTGGTTTCGCCGCTGTCTGCAATAGTAGATATGATTACTGTAGGCATCGGAAAAAACAGCGATGTCTGATAAAAGTTATCTACAACCCTTAAATCCTTATAACTACTCATATTAATTTTTTCTCCCCAGTTTTTTATTTCACTAATTTCTTTGCCAGACTTGTAAACTGTGTCTTCGGAATATTAGTCTGAACCGCAGCAGCTACAACTGTCTCTGCAAGAAGCTGGCTGCACTTTGCCAAATCCTCATTGTCACTGTTCTTAGCGAGCCTCTTCACTGCATCGCTTACCTGAATCTGAAGCTTCTGATGCATCTCGGAATTTGCCGTAAAGCTACCGCCTCCCTGGGCGTATTCCTTCCATGTGCGCATATTGTGATCACAAAAGTCTGACAGAGCGTCATAAATCTGACCATATCCCTTTACAAAATCCTTGTTTTCTCCAGCCTTATCCATCTTCGCAAGTACAATTTTCCAGTCATTCATCATGATTTTGGCTACAATCATGTCCTTGCCTTCGATGTAGTTGTAGATTGTACCTAGTGCCACATGGCACTCCTCAGCCATTCTTCTCATGGAGAGGGCGGAATACCCTTCTTCCTCAATGATACGCTTAGCTGTCTGCATAAGTGTCTGCTCAAGATTTTTAATAATTTTTGGCATTTTTACCTTTCCTTTCTGTTATGCGTTCATCAAGAAATGAACACGTAATAAAATCATAGTAGCATTTCGTCAAATTTATGTCAATATACATATGCTGTGACATGCCTAATAATTTTATTAAAATAGTGATTAAATCTGGATTCTGCATAAAAAAACCGAGCCTGATACCGACTCGGTTTTATGAACAAATCTCTTATATTTTTTTATGAACGCACTTTAATTTTCCGCTGTTAGACGAGCGATTTCAATCAGAATATCCTTACATTTTTCCATGGACTGGACTGTAATATACTCGTATCTGCCATGGAAATTGGCACCACCTGTGCAGAGATTCGGGCAAGGGAGTCCCATGAAGGAAAGACGGGCTCCGTCGGTACCGCCTCTGATAGCACAGATTTTACTCTCGATATCGAGATTTTTCATAGCCTTCACAGCATTATCGATGAGTTCCATGTGTGGCTCGATCATTTTCTTCATATTACTGTAGGAATCTGTGATTTCCACCAGGAAAGTATCTGCGCCGTATGCCGCATTAAGGAATTCTGCGGCGCTTAATGCCAGCTGCTTTTTCTCCTCCAGCTTCCCGTCATCATGGTCACGAAGAATATAGCGAAGAACAGCCTTCTCGCAGTCTCCCTCCATAGCTGTCAGATGGAAAAAGCCCTCGTAGCCCTCTGTGTGTTCAGGAGTCTGCTCCTCCGGAAGCAGGGCATTGAATTTCATGGCTAAAGTAGCCGCATTCTTCATAACATTCTTAGCTGAGCCCGGATGTACGCTCTTACCTGTAACAGTCACCTTCATAGCTGCAGCATTGAAATTCTCGTACTCGATCTCACCTACGGGACCGCCATCCACAGTATAAGCGATATCGGCGTCGAAGCCCTCCACATCGAAGAAATCCACGCCTCTTCCCACCTCTTCATCAGGTGTAAAGCCGATACGGATGTCTCCATGAGGCAGCTCCGGATGATTAATAAAATACTCTGCCATGGTCATGATCTCAGCCACTCCGGCCTTATCATCTGCCCCCAGAAGAGTAGTTCCATCCGTTACTACCAGATCTTCACCTATTCTTGTAAGCAGGTCAGGATACTCTGACGGGTCCATTTTGATACCCAGTTTCTTATTCAAAACAACTTCGCCGCCATCATAGTTTTTAATAATCTGCGGCTTTACATCCTTACCGGACACAGCATCACTGGTGTCCATGTGTGAAATGAAGCCCAGCTTCGGTGCTCCCTGCACATTTCCCGGTATCTCGGCATATACATAGCAGTGATCGGACATACGCACATTCTGCGCTCCGATAGCCTTAAGCTCTTCCGTAAGCATCTTAGCCAGATTGAACTGCTTTTCGGTAGAAGGCACTGCCTCCATATCCTCCTGAGACTGTGTGTCCACTGTCACATAACGTAAAAATCTTTCAAGTACTGTTTCCATAGTTATCCTCCTGAATCGGACTAATAGAATAATTTTAATCCATTCCCACTACTTTCGCAATACTTTGTCTCATATGTCACCCGGAACCACTGCTCAATCACCGGACTTATATATAAACTCTCGGTCGGCCAGTCTGATTTTGTCATTATTAAAAAGCTGTTCATCGTGCCCCGGCAGCACCTCTTTATTATTCACGTAGGTACCGTTGGTGCTGTTCAAATCCATAAGGTAAACACGCCCTTCCGTTTCCGTAATTGCAGCATGCAGACGGCTTACCCGGGAATCATTCAATACATAATCATTGTATTCAGGCAGACTTCCCAGGGAAAAAGGCGTTTTCTGCAGTTTTATGACCTCCGCTGTTTTTACATCCACCAGCCAAGGCGATCCCATTGCTTCCTTCTCCGATAAAAACACTGTCCTCACATCCTCTCCCCGTTCGTAAACATAGGCATTTTTATTGAGAAAGACAGTATCTCCGGATCTTTCATCATACTCCTCTTCCTCCAGGAAATTCACTTCTTTCTTCACGAACAGATTCTTTATTTTCGAGAAAATCCCGTGGAGATAAGTCCTATCAGGTTCAAACTCCCCTTCTTCCTTTTGCTTCTTTTCTTCATCTTCATTATCTTCAAAAATTCCCGGCATGGCTTTATTTAGCCTTTCTCTGATTTCCTCCAGCCCTCCGTTCTCGGATTGGAAGCCGGCAAAGCAGTCATAAAGAAGATTGACTGCCAATTTGTCGTCGTAATCCAGGTGATTCAGCATAAATTCCATCAGCTGTCCCATCTGAAGGCTTAATTCCTTTTTGTAGCCGGGCACATAAATCAGCTGGGGCTCAAAGGTCTCAACATCCACAAAGACTGTGTCCCCTTTCAGGAGAAAGCTGTCACCGCACAGGAGATATTCCTCTCCCCTCTCCAGAATATCTATAAGCCCACCCAGTATTTTTCTAAGGTGTGCTTCCTTCATGGGGAAGGCTCTGAACACTGAGTTCAAAGGCTTCTTGCCGGTGACTCTGTACTTTATATGGTGATCCGCCCCCTCATCAAATTCCGTAAAAGAGATTATTCCCTCCGGCTCGTTTTGAGTAAGCATTTCACCCTCAAAGGCAAGTTCGGCATCCACGTCCCAGATGAGTTCCAGATAGGTTTCCATCCACTCTCTTTTTATCTCATAAATAACTTCCTCCATGTCAATCCTTTCCGACTACCCGAAATCCCAGCCTGGTCAGTCTCATACTCGCAATGTTTTTCTCAGTATCATTAAGCGCTTCTATGCACTCCTTGCCAAAGCTGTCCACTTTGCTGTACATGCCGAGGACAAAGCCCACCTGATAAATTAGTATCAGCACAATAACGCTGACTACGAAGCTGGCCTCCACAGTCATCGTTCCCGACAGTCTGCATCTTAAAATACCCATCTTCCCACCTCCCACAGAAGAAATCCTCCCAGATAAAAGGGGATAAAGGGCATCTCGGTTTTCATACGGGCCTTCTTCAAAATAAGCAGCACAATTCCCGCTATTGATGATAAAAACAGGCCCAGCATAAGCACCGTAAGCCCCGTCCATATTCCCAAATACACTCCGAGCGACATTAAAAGAACTGCATCTCCCATTCCCAGGCCTCCTGCGGTAAGATAGGAAAAAATTACGGCTGTCAGCCCCGGAATTATTCCAAGCAATATGAAAACCACTCCGTTTTTCTGCCAGACGGAGATACCCAGGAGAAGAAGACCCATGGCCATAATCACCCATAGGGACACATTTTTACTTCTGAGATCCTCTACCGACAAATATGTAAGGCCCAGGGCCATAACCACTGTCGCTGCTATTTCAGGTATTTCCAACTTTTTTCCTTCCTACATCTACCAGCCTGACGGCTCAGATTTTCCGTATTTACTACAAGGGCGCCTATCCTTCACTCTTCCCGCATTTACTGCACGGACGTCTGTCCTTCACACTTTCCGGATCCACCTCTTTTACATCCCTGAAAAGAGCAGGGCATTGTGACCAAAGATGGTATCTGTTGCCGTATTTTGTTATATAGACTGTCCCGGTATTCCTGCTGCTTTTACAACGTTCGCAAGGGTAGTATTTGGCGCCTTCCGAATTTCTCTTAGCGCTTATCGCAGACTCCTCTACCGCCTCCGTGGGCATAAAGAGATAGGTGCAGGTCCTCTTCAGGTGATACACCTGTCCGCCTTCGGTGATATAGACCTTATCGCCTTCCTTTTCCTCGGTCTTTTCAGAGAGCCTGTCCTCGTCGTACTCTCCGATGAAGGTATGTATCAGAAAGCTCTGCCTGACTTTTATACTGAATTTCGGAAAGCCCGGCGCCTCTACGGGAAAATCATAGCTTACCGCTACCTCTACCCCGTCATCCTTATCGTCGATGCAGCTTATGCTCACATTCTCAATCTGCTTATTTTGGCTGATTTTTAGGATAATCTCAGGGTAGCAAAGGAGCGCCGGCGATTTCACTTCTGATTTCAGCAGCGTTCTTTCCGCATATGAAAATGGTGCCATGTCCAGAGGTGTTCTACATACCACTTCCGCCACAAACAGCTCCGTCATAAGCAGGAGAAAGAGCCTTGAGATCAGCATAATGAAAAAGAAAAAAACAGGAAATACCAGGCTGGCCTCCACGCTTACCGAGGCCCTTTGGTGCCCTCCGCTGTCTGTTCCCTTATGCTTATTTTTGCTAGATAATTGCAATTTCATATTGATACATTCACTTCGCATTGTCCGGGAGAAATGGGATTTTTTTAGAACATCAATATCAAAACAATTAAGAACAGACAGCGGAAGGCGCTAAAAGGCGAAGCCGCCTTCAATCTTGATTTCATATACCTTGTCCGAGAAAAAATCCGTGGGAAACTTTTTGTTAATCTTCCCACTCACTTCATAAGTCCCTGCCACCAGACAGTTACCTATTCTGAAGCTATCCCTATATCTGTACCTGATGTTTTCCTGGATAAGGTCCAAGGTCCTTCCCTTTTTTACCCTGTCTCCTTGTAAAAAAGACAAAATAGTAATATAGGAGCTATAACCGATTCCCCCCGGCGCTTCGGATAAACTCCTTGCTTTGCTGCCCACAAGCTCAGGCGTCAACATGAGGAGCTCCTGTATTTTCACATTCCCCTTCGGGTTAAATACTGTCAATCTTTTGCCGGACATCAGGGCCGATACCTCTACTACAGCCTCCTCTATGGCCCATACTGTCAGAATCAGGTATTTGGCTGCATAGCATAGGGCAGGTATCCCAAACACCGCCATAGTCTGAGCCAGAGCTGTCACCTCCGCCATTCGTGTACTATCTGACATCAGTGCCACCATGCAAAACACCGCTCTCAGCGCAATCAGGCTCATGGCCACAGCTGCTATATTTTCCGAGTCCTCCATATGTCCCTGAAGGATATACTCGCGCTCATAATCTATTTTCGTGCTGCCATTATGGGAATCCCGGTAGTCAGAAAAGTGATTGGCCAGATAGACCTCCATCAGAAAATCATCAGACAGACTCTCGAACCCATTCCTGAGCAATTCCCCCGGATTTTTACCAAAAACCTCTTTACTCAAACTCGAAAAAAGCTGCAATATATCACCGGATTGCTTATTGCTTTTCCCCTTGGATGGAAGATTGGCTCCGTTCAGAGTCTTTTCAGATACGTCTTTAAGCCCCAAAAGCCTGGTCACTCCACCGGAAAAAATTTTGGAAATACCGCTTTTAAGCTTATCTCCTACTGTGTCTGCAGCCTTAAGATTTCCGTAATCAAACCTCAAATTCTCGAAGCTTTGATTAGAAAGCATGCTTATAAGATCCGCCAGCACTCTTTTAATATACTCAGTTTCAATTCCACCTTCTTCAAGCAGAAATTCCCCAATATCCGGCATGTCTATGCTTTGTAAGACCGCCAGATCATAAAGCAGGGTGTCTTTTATAGCCCTGGCATTATAGCCCTTTTCATTAAGTCCCACGAAGTCCTTCAGTCCTTCCAGTTCCTTAAGTAACCCTGCCAAAATACCCTCCGAAAGGTCGCTGCTGTTTAGCAGTTCTTCTTCGTACTCTAATACCCGGGACTGAGATAATTTTTGAACCTTTTCCAGAGTCTCTGCTTGTATGATGGCTTTTCCTACAGGCTCTGTACTCGCCATAAACAGTTCTCTCAAAGGTTTGTACATACTGATTATGAACGTCTCGGTATTTGCTTTGAGATCAGGATCTTTTTCCTTCTCATAGCTGTCGATACTTGTCATCAGCGCATCTACTGCATTACTCGGAAAAAAAATGCTTTCCTTCACAGCCTCGTATATTACCTGACTTCCATAGCTCGCTTCCAGCACACTTTCGTCAAGGCCGCAGAACTTCTTTACAAAGTTCCCGGCAATTTCGTAATTTCCCTTTTTGTCAGTCTTGATACCGTTAATGTCGGTAGCCACTCCATCCACCAGCTCCATCAGCTTCAGAATCTCTATACTGACAGCTGCTACCGCTTCCCCGGCTTCTTGCTGGCTCTCCGTAAGCTCCGCCACCTTCCCTACAGTTTCCAACGAGTTATCCTTTAGAAAATCGCATAACAGCTCTGCCCCCTCGTAGAGGGCTTCATTCCTGACCTCTTCCGTAAAAGCCTGAAAATTATCGGAGACCAAGGTTTTTAATTGCAGCTTATCCAGAATACAATCCGAAAATGCAATCAGGCCGCCTTTTGACTGACTGCAGGCAAATTCTATGCTGCCCATAAGTTCATCCTGCACTCTTTCGTAATTCAGAAAAGTAGTCCCCATACCTGCGTCCATAGCCAGAAGGCCATACTGCTGAAATAAGGGGTAGTAATATCTCCCCTCTATGGCATTACCGGCATTATCCGCCAGCATTTTAAAATAATGCCTTCCTGCAGTCACTCCGGCTGCTTCCAAGGTAGTCAGCGTGAAATTTAGGAAAATCAGAAGAATCAGCGAAAGAAATACAGTAATCGTTCCCTGTCTTTTCATCTAGTTAATTATAGTGGCCGCATCGTCGTTAATGCTCTTAAAGGCTTCGGTAACGATATTGGTAATCTGTTCTCTGAATATCAGCACCAAAGCAATAAGCACCACCAGAATCAAAACAATTTCTATTACTCCAACACCTTTAAGCTTTATTCTCATAAAATTACCTCCTATCAAATTGAAATCCCCACAAAAGCAGGCATTAACACTACCAAAAACACAATTGACAATAGCCCCATTATCGGTAGCAAAAGCTCTGTTCCGGCTCTCTCAGCCTTCACACGTATTTGCTCCTTTTCCTCCTCACATACATCCTTAAGCTCTCGCTCCAGCACGGTAGACACATGTGCAACACCCTTCACAGACTGCTGCGACAGGATTTCCGCCAGGCGCTCATAGGGCCTGCTGCCCATGCGCTCAGCGAATCTGCGATAACAGATCTGCTCACGGATACCGCTGTCCAGTTCTCTCATTGACACCCTGAGGGCACCGGATAGGAGCGAGTCACCTTCTTTTTCACCATAGTCCTTGCAGAGCTTCCGCCAGGCTAGGGGCACAGACATTCCGGCTGACAGCAGAAGAATAAGTTTTCGTATAAAATCCTTGTAATCCGCCAGACCTTCATCTATCTTTTTCTTTCTTTTTTCCTGCAGACTCTCAAAAAAGGAGTAATAGCCCGCAAGTGGTATCACTACTGCTAAAAGAATCCCGAAAGCCGGATAATTTATGCTTTTCTTCCACAAGGCTATCTGCACGCCTTTAATTTCGTTTGGAAGCGAAAAATCACTTTGACTCCTCTCCCCTTCTATCCTGATTATTTCTTCTTTGGCCTCCTTGATATCCTTTTCGGTCCGGCTAAGAGTGGGTGGGAGCACAGTAATAAGCCTTTCGTACATGCGAAATTCTTTTCCCATTCTGATTTTGGCTTTAAGAGTCACGGTACAGGAAGTTTCCACATGAGAACTGTTAACCCCTCCCTGAGTATTCAGAATATCCATCCTGTCGCTGCTCCAGGACAAGGGCAGCTTCACATTTTCTGCGATTATGGCTGATGGCAAAAGCATTTTCTCCGACACGTGAAAAAAATCGGGATTATTGCCCAGAATATATCCATCCAATATTTCTTCAGCAGCTCTGTACAGCCTGTCCAGAGTCTCATCGTCCGGCTCGCTTTCCGAGATATCCAGTCTGTACACTTCTTCCACTCCGTCCACAGACAGCAGTAAATCCACACTGCTGCTCCCTTGATTCAGTGGATTTCTGCTAAAATCCAAACCCGACTCAGCTTTTCCCTGCTTTATTTCAAGGGCTGCCAGGAGCACTATAAGGGCAATCACCATAAGTCCAAGCCTTTTTAATAGTCCCGCCTTAAGCTTTTTTCTCACTTCTCCCTTGCCAAGCCCCGGATAAAGTCCTTCAGCAATTTCAATTTTTTCATCGGGAAGCAATGCCCTGGAAAGCTTCATTTCAAGCGCTTTTTTAATATCCATTCTCCTCCTACAATGCAGACGATATAAAGAAAAAGCATTGCTGTCATAAAAATATAGCCCTTCATCTGATGATAAAGTCCCTTCATAAGCTCTGCAGATACCAGCTTCAAATAAATAATTATCACTATAGGAATTAAACACATTATGTGAAATTCATTCCTTTTTCCTGCGGTCACGATATTCAAATCTCTCTTAAGGCTCTGCTTGTCTGTGAGATTTCCTATTTCCCTGCTCACAAAGACGTTCATGTCACCACCTGATCTCTTAAGCACCGGAAAAATATCCGCAAAGTCTTCTATATCCTGAATTTCTATCTGATTCGCAAATTCCAAAAAAGCAGTCTCCAATGGCTTTCCATTCTGAACCTTCCGGCATATTTCCTGAAAAGCCACTGTAACACAGGCTTTTTCACCATACATTTTTCTGAGGGGAAGAACAGCCGAGCCAAAGGCATTCTCAGCAGAATCCCCGGCATCCAAAGCATTTTTCACATAGGATAAGCCATCTCTGAATTCCAGAAGAGCCTGCTCCTTTCTTTTCATTTCCAGCTTGCTTTTATAGAGAATACCGGCCGGAATGGGAAGTATGACGAGCCATAAGGATACCGGATCAAAATCATAGAATACAAAGGAAAGAAGAAGTGCTCCCATAAGACCCAGTCCCAAGCCCTTCACATAATCCCTAAAATTCCCCCGCTTAATCCTTTTCATCTTCTCTGTCTTCCGGCAGCTTCCCGCCATGCCTTATAAGCTTTTCCCGATTATTAAGCAAATTATCTGTACGCACTAATTTTTCCTTGTCCCATGTAAAAAGAGGATTCACCACAATCTCTCCATCCTGCATACCATTTATCTCCGCTATCTCCACTACCCTTCTGCTTCCATCGGAAAATCTGGCCACGTGAATCATTATGTCCAAAGCTGAGGAAATCTGCTGTTTTACGGCATTCATGGGGATATTGAGCCCCATAAGAGTCATGGTGGCCAGTCGCTCCAGCATGTCGGGAATGCTGTTCCCATGCGCGCTACTGAGACTCCCGTCATGACCTGTATTCATTGAGCTCAACATATCTATGACTTCGCTGCCTCTGACCTCTCCTACGATGATGCGGTCCGGCCTCATACGTAATGAAGCTCTTATCAAATCTCTGATTGATACCTCCTTCACCTCGTCCGAAGATTTGTTCCTGCACTCCAGGCGCACCAGATTTCTCACATTTCTTATCTGCAATTCCGCTGAATCCTCGATGGTGATAATTCTTTCATCCTTGGGAATATAAGCAGATAAGGCATTAAGAAAAGTAGTCTTGCCGCTGCCGGTACCCCCGGATATCAGGATGTTATATCTGCATCTGACCAGCTCCTGTAAGAACAGAGCAGCCTCCTCTGTAATTGTGCCGCTTTCCACCATTTTCTCCATGGTAATCGGGTCCTTGCTGAACTTACGGATGGTGACAGTCGGTCCGTCTATGGCTACCGGGGGCAATATTACATTGACCCTGGAGCCGTCAGGCAGCCTGGCATCTACGATAGGCGATGCTTCATTCACCATTCTATTAGCCGCTCCCACTATTCTTTGAATTATGTCCTTGAGTTTATCATC
>JAZUHR010000171.1:0-4025 GCA_045641825.1 Lachnospiraceae bacterium | reverse complement strand
CATAAGAGCTCACGGCGTACCCAAAGCCATATATGACAGAATAAATGATAAAAAGAGATTAAGGGAAAGGCTACTGGCCGATTTTGCCAAGCCCTGCGAATTTAAAACCACTTCTGAGGAATTGGACAGAGTGGCTTTTTTCTCAGAGCATATTGATGGGGAAGTTATGGATGATATCACCGCCAATGATATCAACTTTTATGACCTCTACAACCGCATAAATCATACTTCATCGGCCCCCGGCGAAGAGTATCTGTATTCGCTCTTAAGGAGGCCTGTTTTTGATATTAAGGAACTGGAAAAAAGAGAGGGCTTGTTCGAATTTTTCAAGGAGAATCCCGATACTCGTGTAAAGGTTCAGGCTGAGCTTTTAAATATCAAAAAGAACAAATACATATCCATGTATGCAGCTCTTTCAGAAATTGACAAGATGCGTAAGGATTCCACTATATTCCATATTTTCTGTGCGCTTGGAGTGATTGCATCCTTAATTCTCATGCCCTTTAATGTGAAGCTGGGCAGCATTATGATCGTGGCATTTCTTTTCATCAATGTAATCAGCTATTATGCCAGAAAGCATGAAGTGAGAGAGTACATGACAGCCTTTTCACAGGCAGCTAAGATGTGTAAGTCACTGGAAAATATTGAAGGCATGGGGCTTACGATTTTATCCGATGAAAATGAGAAAATCAAGAATTCCCTAAAGGCCACTTATACCTTCAGAAAATGCATGAATTATGTGAATGTGTCCTTTTCGGGGGATATGCTGGGCATGATTATGGATTATGTGAATATGATTTTTCACTTTGATCTTTTGCTCTTTAATTTCAGCTTGGGCAATGCGAAAAAGTGTCTTAATGATATTTTTAATCTTTTCGAAACTGCCGGTTACATTGATTCCATGATAAGTATTGTGGCATACAGGGAGAATTTACCTTACTATTCGGTGCCGGAACTGGTTAAGTCTGAAAAGCCTTTTGTGGAAGCCGGTGAGATTTACCATCCTTTGCTGGATAATCCTGTAAGCCTTGATATCTCAGTCCATAAGGGAATGCTGATTACAGGCTCCAATGCTTCCGGCAAGTCTACTTTCCTTAAAGAAGTGGCTATTAATTTATACTTCGCACAGACCATACATACCTGTACTGCAAGGACATTCAGGGCATCCTACTGCAAGGTGCTGACCTCCATGGCGGTTAAGGACAATATTATTACAGGTGACAGCTACTATATAGCTGAGATTAAGTCTGTTAAGAGAATTCTGGATGAAAATGGTGATTTCCCTGTAATCGGTTTTACCGATGAGCTCTTTAAGGGCACCAACACTGTTGAAAGAATTGCTGCCAATATTGCTGTCCTCACAGCCTTTGCCGACAGCAATAAGCTTATTTTTGCCGCATCTCATGATATTGAGCTTTGTGAAAAATGCAGTGCTTTGTATGACAATTTCCACTTTACAGAAGATCTTTCAGGGGATGATATTGTCTTCACATATAAGCTTTTGCCGGGGCCGTCCGACTCAGGAAATGCTATAAGACTTCTTAAAAAATATGGTTTCAGCGAAGAAATAACCAGAAATGCTGAAATGAATAAAATTAGAAATTAAAGACGTAAATTTAAAAAACAGATTCGAAACATAAATTCAAAACATAATTTTAAGATAAAGGTATTTATGTTTTTTAGGGATATGGGTGTATAAAATGGGTGAATTATCGCCAATGATGGAAAAATATATGGAGACCAAGGAGCAGTACAAGGACTGCATCCTTTTTTATCGCCTGGGTGACTTTTATGAGATGTTCTTCGACGATGCGATAACGGCCTCCAGAGAGCTGGAACTGACTCTTACCGGCAAGCTTTGCGGCCTTGAGGAAAGAGCTCCTATGTGTGGAATTCCTTATCATGCAGTGGAGACATATCTTAATAAAATGGTGTCTCTGGGCTACAAGGTAGCTATTTGCGAGCAGGTAGAAGATCCCAAGCAGGCTAAGGGACTAGTGAAAAGAGAAGTTACCAGAATCGTTACTCCGGGTACCAATACTTCTGCAAAAAACGAGGATTTGAGCTCTCATAACTATCTTTCCTGCATAGTATTTGTAGATGGCAAATTCGGTCTTGCAACTACTGATGTGGCAACAGGCGACTTTCTTGTGACAGAAGTAGACAGCCTGGCTCTTTGCATGGATGAAATAGTAAAATTTGCTCCATCGGAGATCATTTGTAATTCATCCTGTATAGTATCCGGACTTAATCTGGATGAACTTAAGTCCAAGATGAATATCTATATCTCTATTTTAGAGGATTATATCTTCGAGGATGAGCTCTGTGAAAACCAGATTTTTTCCCATTTTAAGCAGAGTTCACAGGAGTTGGGAGTGGGCAGCAGCATGCAGAAGCTTGCCAGCGGAGCTTTACTTAAGTATCTTTTTGATACTCAGAAAAATTCACTTTTGCATATTACCAGAGTAGAGACCTATACCGTAGGACGTTTTATGATTATTGACGCCTCTACCAGACGCAATCTGGAGCTTACGGAAACTATGCGTGAGAAGCTAAAAAAGGGCTCTTTATTCGGTGTACTGGACAAGACCAAGACAGCTATGGGGGCCAGACTTCTTAAGAATTATATTGAGCAGCCTCTAATCAAAAAAAGTGAGATTAATGAAAGACTGGATGCGGTAGATGCTCTTAATAACAATGCAATGATACGAGAAGAAATTATCGAGTATCTGGATGCAATATATGACCTTGAGAGACTTATGAGTAAGGTTTCATATCATTCTGCCAATCCCAGAGATATGATAGCACTGGCAACTTCTCTCAATGTTTTGCCCCATATTAAGCGGCTCCTGGGAGATTTTAAGCCGGCTTTACTTAAGAAAACATGTGCTGAAATAGATGAACTGGAGGATCTGGCAGCTCTTATCAGTAGTGCCATCAATGAAGAGCCACCCATTCAGATTAAAGAAGGCGGAATCATCAAGACCGGATACAATGAAGAGGTGGACCGTCTGCGTCTGGCCAAGACTGAAGGCAAGAACTGGCTTATGGATCTGGAAATGAGAGAAAAGGAAGCCACAGGCATTAAAAAACTCAGCATTAAGTATAACAGGGTATTCGGTTATTACTTTGAAGTTACCAATTCCTTTAAGGAGCTGGTACCTGCCAATTGGATCAGAAAACAGACTCTGGCCGGAGCCGAAAGATATACCAATGAAGAACTTAAGAAGATTGAAGAGGCAATTCTCGGCTCCGAGGACAGACTTTTTTCACTGGAGTATAATCTTTTTGAAGAGCTTAGAGATGAGGTGGCGAAGTGCGTTCTTCGTATTCAGTCTTCTGCGAGAGCAGTGGCTGTTACAGACTTCCTTTGCTCTCTGTCCAAGGTAGCTACCAATAACAACTATGTCCGTCCTACTATTACCGATGACTCGGTTATTTCCATTAAGGGTGGCCGTCATCCTGTGGTGGAGCAGCTTATAGTAAATGACTTATTTATAGACAATGATACATATTTGGATGGAAATGACAGCAGAATCGCCATAATTACAGGTCCCAATATGGCCGGTAAATCCACTTATATGCGTCAGACTGCCTTGATTGTCCTTATGGCTCAATTAGGCTCCTTTGTGCCTGCAAGTCAGGCAAAAATCGGCATCGTAGACCGAATTTTTACCCGTGTGGGCGCATCTGATGATTTGGCCAGTGGTCAGTCTACCTTCATGGTGGAAATGAATGAAGTGGCTAATATCCTTAAGAATGCTACCAAGAAAAGTCTTTTGATTTTGGATGAAATCGGGCGTGGTACCTCTACCTATGACGGTCTTTCCATAGCGTGGGCGGTGGTGGAGCACATCGCAGATACCAAAAAGCTGGGCGCCAAGGCACTTTTTGCCACTCATTATCATGAGCTTACTGAGCTAGAAGGTAGACTTAAGGGCGTGGTTAATTTCTGCATTGCTGTTAAGGAGCAGGGGGATTCCATAGTATTCCTCAGAAAAATCATAAGAGGTGGCGCGGATAAG
>JAZUHR010000170.1:0-3372 GCA_045641825.1 Lachnospiraceae bacterium | reverse complement strand
CATGGCTACGATCCGACTTATTATAAATCAAACAACATACGAATAGAGAGGCCGCGGGGGACGGATAGGAGCGGACACAGTTTTCACGAGCGGAGCGAAGTAACGAGGTGACGAGGGCATAAAAAAACGCCGGAAAATCCGGCGTCGATAATTATACAAATCTGGCATCTCCTGTGTAGAACAGTGCGATAGCACCGGGACCTACGTGAGCACCTGTAACCGGCTCATACATTTCTGTAATGAACTCTGCTGTGGGCGCTACCTTTTTAAGAAGGGAGATAAGGAAATTGGCATCCTCTTCACATGCTGCATGAGCAATACCGATGGGATCGCTGGAGTTTTTATCGAAATGCTCTGCGAAATCAGCAGCCAGAGCCTCCAAGGCGAATCTGCGGCCACGCACCTTCTCGGATACTACGATCTGGCCCATGTAATTGCCCTTAAGGATAGGCTTGATATGAAGCACGGAACCGATAGCGGCAGCGGCAGCGGAGATACGGCCACCCTTTTTCAGGAAGTTCAAGTCGTCTACTGAGAAAACCTGAATGGTCTTGTCACGCTTTTTAACGAGAGTATCAACGATTTCCTTCAAATCCTTGCCCTGCTCCTGCATACGAGCGGCTGTAAGCACCTGAAGGCCCTCGCCCAAAGATGCGGCAAGAGTATCGAAAACAACGATCTTACGATCCGGATAATCCTCCTTCAGCATGGCAGCTGCCTGACGGCCTGCATTGTAAGCACCGCTGATGCCGGAGGAAATGGTAAGATGAAGAATATCATTGCCGGCCTCCAAGATAGGCTCCCAAACATCCATATACTGGCCGATGTTGACTGTAGATGTCTTGACCTCGGCGCTCTTGATGGACTCGTAGAAATCAACACCGTCGAACTGCTCTGTAACGTCATTGCACTGCTGCTCAACGCCATTAACTATGTAGGTAAGGGGAATTATCTGAATATTATATTTCTTTGTAAAAATAGCTGTAAGATTGGATGAAGCGTCTGTGGAAATAACAAATGACATATCTTTACTCCTTTTGAAATGAGCGAAAATGCTGTAACCGCTCATATTCTTTTAATATCGAAAATGCACTCATCTAATGTGCAATATTAGATTACCACAAACCACTCATTACGTCAATACATCTAATGTAAAATATTAGATGAAAGCATAACTTTTATTGCCTGTGGTTTTTCCTTGTGTATTTTCCCTAATAGTGTTATTATATTCTATTATACTAGAGTTATTGTGGCCTATTCTGCAGTTAAATGCAGGTAGTTTTATGAGTCAGGAGAAAGCAATGTACGATACAAGGCTAGTCGCTGGAAAATTAAACAGATGGGGACGCTTTATGCGCCAGTTCACATTGCCGGAATATGAGGAAATTCCGAATCTGGGACTGTATATGGATCAGGTACTGACACTTATGAATCAGTATATGGCGCCATTGGCGTCAGCCAATCCCGAGGATTCTATGCTGACTGCAGCTACCATAAACAACTATGTCCGTATGAAGGTAATGCCGGCACCTCTTAAGAAAAAGTACTACAGAAGCCACGTGGCTTATTTACTGGTGATCTGTTCCCTTAAGCAGACTATGAGTATTGCTGATATTCAGAGGATTATGCCCTACGATCTTCACGAAGAGGAGGTAGAGACCCTGTATAAGGATTATTCCGAGATATTCAAGTCCACTGTCAGATTTTTCGTAAATCAGGTAAAAAGTGAAGCGGAAAATCTTTTGAACGATGGTTCCACTATCCTTCTGGAGGATCCGGTACAGGTTATGGAAAATACCGTAGCCATGCCTGCTCAGGAAAATTTCGACAAAGACGTTCGTAGCCTTATCCTTGGGATGACCACAATTGCCAATTTTTCAAAATTATTAACTGCAAAGCTTATCGCTCTCGGCGGCGCTGAGTTTACTCTTGAAGCAGTAGAAGATAGAAAGGTTTGATTTATTTATGTCACAGTACCAGAACGAGATTAACAAAAGAAGAACATTTGCTATTATTTCCCACCCGGATGCAGGTAAGACAACCCTTACCGAGAAATTCCTGCTTTACGGAGGCGCCATCAATCTGGCAGGCTCCGTTAAGGCCAGAAAGACCAGCAGACATGCTGTATCCGACTGGATGGAGATAGAGAAGGAGAGAGGTATTTCGGTTACTTCTTCCGTAATGCAGTTTAATTATGACGGTTATTGCATCAATATCCTGGATACACCGGGACATCAGGACTTCTCAGAGGATACCTACCGTACTCTTATGGCAGCAGACTCCGCAGTCATGGTTATCGACGGCTCTAAGGGTGTTGAGGCGCAGACCATCAAGCTTTTCAAGGTTTGTGTTATGCGTCATATCCCGATTTTCACCTTTATCAACAAGTTGGACCGTGATGCCAGAGATACCTTTGAGCTCTTAGATGAGATCGAGAGCGTGTTAGGCATTCATACCTGCCCTGTAAACTGGCCTATCGGTTCCGGTAAAAATTTCAAGGGCGTGTATGACAGAAATACCCATAAAATTACACGATTCTTTGCTGCAAATGCAGGTCAGACCGAGGTAGAGACCGTCGAAGAGGATATTAACGATGAGGGACTTGATGAGCTTATCGGCAGAGATAATCATCAAATTCTGAATGATGAGTTGGAACTTTTGGGCGGCGCCGGCACTGATTTCGATCTGGAGGCCGTAAGAAACGGTGAGCTTACACCGGTATTTTTCGGTTCTGCCCTTACCAATTTCGGTGTTGAGACCTTCCTTAAGCATTTCCTTAAGATGACCACCACACCTCTTGCACGTAAGGCCAATACAGGCATTATCGATCCTACAGACGATACCTTCTCAGCCTTCGTATTTAAGATTCAGGCCAATATGAACAAGGCTCACCGTGACCGAATCGCATTCATGCGTATTTGTTCCGGTAAGTTTACCGCAGGCGAGGAATACTATCATGTACAGGGTGACAGAAAGGTAAGACTTTCCCAGCCTCAGCAGATGATGGCTGATTCCAGAAAGATTATTGAAGAGGCTTATTCCGGGGATATCATCGGTGTTTTCGACCCGGGTATTTTCTCCATCGGCGACACTATTTGCGATACCGGTAAAAAATTCCAGTTCGAGGGTATTCCTACCTTCGCTCCGGAGCATTTCGCAAAAATCCGTCAGGTAGATACCATGAAGAGAAAGCAGTTCCTTAAGGGCGTCAATCAGATTGCTCAGGAAGGTGCTATTCAGATTTTTAAAGAATTTAATACCGGTATGGAGGAAATCATTGTGGGCGTTGTAGGTGTGCTGCAGTTCGACGTACTGAAATTCCGTCTGGAGTCCGAGTACGGCGTTGAGATTCGTATGGATCAGCTGCCCTAC
>JAZUHR010000169.1:0-3088 GCA_045641825.1 Lachnospiraceae bacterium | reverse complement strand
CAGAGATCTTAAGGGGGAAAAGCATAAGATTGTGGCTATCATAGGTGACGGTGCACTGGGGGGCGGACTTGCCTATGAGGCGCTTAACAATATTGGTAAGACCAAAAGTAATCTTATTATCATTCTGAACGACAATGAAATGTCCATTGATGCCAATGTGGGCGGTATGGCCAATTACCTGGCAGCCATAAGAACCAATACTTCTTATACGAACTTTAAGAGCAGCCTTCAGCGTACCCTGGAAAGTGTGCCTTATATCGGCGAAAGTATTGCCAACAGAGTGAGACAACAGAAGGATAATCTGAAGGCCCTCATGGTAGGCGGCATGGTCTTTGAAGATCTGGGATTTATGTACATGGGACCTATTGACGGTCATGATATATCCCGCATATCCAAGGCACTGGAAACAGCTTCTCATGCTAAAAGACCTGTTATTATTCATTGTGTTACCAAGAAGGGCAAGGGCTATGCACCGGCTGAAGAAAATCCGGGCAAATTCCACGGAATTGCCCCCTTCGTGATAGAGACAGGCAAGCTTAAAAGCAGTAGCAGTGCTCGCAGTTATACATCTGCTTTTTCCGAGAAAATGATGGAACTGGGGACTAAACATAAGAATCTTGTGGCTATTACAGCCGCAATGGAATTCGGTACCGGACTTAATGATTTTTCTAAGAAATATCCGCAGAGATTTTTCGATGTGGGAATTGCGGAGCAGCATGCGGTTACATTTGCAGCGTCTCTTGCATCTGCGGGATTTAAGCCTGTTGTAGCCATTTACTCCAGCTTTTTACAGAGAAGCTATGATCAGATTCTGCATGATGTATGTATTACAAAGCAGCCTGTCACCTTTATGATAGACAGAGCGGGCATTGTGGGAGCGGACGGTGAGACGCATCAGGGCATTTTTGACCTGTCCTACCTGTCCCATCTGCCCGGCATGACGGTGATGGCTCCGAAAAATTGCGATGAACTTAAGGCTATGTTGGATTTTTCCATGACTATAGAAGGGCCGTCTGCCATCAGATATCCCAGAGGAGGAGAGCAGCCTATGGCCGCTTCGCTTAGTGTAAGCGATATCGCTTACGGTAAAGCTGAGGAGCTTAAGAGCGGTGACACTGTGGCTATTTTTGCTGTAGGCTCCATTATGGATCAGGCGGTACAGCTATACAATATGCTTGGCGAGGTGGGTATCAGTACAAGCCTTATTAATGCCAGATTTGTAAGTCCTGTGGATGAAGAGAAAATCAAGGAGGCAGCCGGTAAATACAAGGTTTTGGTTTCCATGGAGGAAAATGTCATGGCAGGAGGCTTCGGACAGCACATGGCATCCGTACTTCTTAAAGAAAAGTGTGAGGCTGCATTCATTAATGCAGCTTTGGACAATTCCTTTATTCAGCAGGGAAAGAGGGAAGAACTTCTTAAAATTCATGGCATAGACACAGATAAGATTTACGATGAGATTAGACGCATACTTGGTTGAAAAGAATATTGCTACAGGTCGCGACAGAGCGAAAGAAATGATTTCTTCACAACAGATAAAGGTGAACGGCCGAATAATTACCAAGGCAGCCTTCGATGTGGAAGAGGATGCGGTAATAGAAGTGGTGGGTGAAATTCTTCGCTATGTAAGTCGTGGAGGCTTGAAGCTGGAGAAGGCTATTTCGGACTTTTCTCTGGATTTGGCAGGGAAAGTGTGTATAGATATAGGAGCCTCCACAGGGGGCTTTACCGATTGCATGCTGCAAAACGGTGCGGCGCATGTCTACGCTGTGGATGTGGGGACCGGCCAGCTGGCCTCAAAGCTTCTTGAAGACAAGAGAGTAGAAAACAGGGAGCAGACTAATGCAAGAGAACTGGAAGAAAAGGATTTTTCTCCTCGTCCGGACTTTGCCTCCTGCGATGTATCTTTTATTTCACTTACCAAGATTTTACCTGCCATATACAGGGTGCTTAAGGACGATGGCTCGGCAGCCTGCCTTATAAAGCCTCAGTTTGAGGCAGGGCCTAAGAATCTTAATAAAAAAGGCGTTGTCAAGGATGTAAAAATCCGTGAAAAGGTCGTGGCAGACATAGTTGATTTTGCTAAAGGCTTGGGCTTCAAAAATATAAGAATCACGGAATCGCCGATTTTAGGACCTGAAGGAAATAAAGAGTATTTAATGTATCTGGAGAAGTAAAAATATTAATGAGTCTTGAGAAGAAAAAGTATTATTTTATCTTGAGAAGAAAATGAATTATTCTACCGTGAGAAATTAAGCCGGGAATTTTAGTGGGGAATGTATGAAAAAATTTCTTGTACTTGCAAATAAAGACAGGGATGCCAATGGGACCTATTTTGAAAGAACCAGAATTGCGGCTGAAAAAAATGACTGCACCGTGGTTAATTACGAAGAAGGTATGGACTACAGTGACTGCGATGCTGCGATTGTTCTGGGAGGTGACGGCACCTTTATCAGAGCGGCTGTTACCCTGAAGGAACTGAACATTCCGCTTTTTGGCATAAATACAGGCACAGTGGGCTATTTGACCGGTGCCGAAAACAGTGATTTGGAGACTGCTGTCGAGAGACTTGCCAAGGGTGACTACAGAATCAAAAAGAGAATGATGCTGGATGTTACTGTTAACGGTGGTGAAACAGTCACCATTCTTAATGATGTGGTTATTTCCAGAAGCGGTTTTTCACGTATGATAAAGCTTCTGCTTTTTATTAATGACGAGCTCATTGATGAAGTGTCCGGTGACGGCATTATAGTGGCTACGCCTACAGGCTCCACCGGCTATAATCTGTCCGCAGGCGGCTCTGTATGCGTACCGGAAGCGGAGGTTATTCTGGTGACACCGATTTGTGCTCATTCCATGACTACAAGAGGTATTATCAGCAGCCCTACGGATGAAATAAAGATTATGGTGATTGATCGTCGCAATCCTCAGATTATGGATATAGGAATTACCACAGATGGCAATGGATTTGCGAGCTTAAAGACCGGTGATACTGTTGTTATCAGGAAATCTCCTTACACCACCAGTTTAATTGAGATTTCCGAGAAGTCCTTTTTCGACACGGTGAAAAAGAAGCTGTCGTAGTGAC
>JAZUHR010000168.1:0-4030 GCA_045641825.1 Lachnospiraceae bacterium | reverse complement strand
GCTAAGGGCGACTTTGTGCGAGCGCTAGTAAGCACCGGCCGAAAGAAGCGTTATGAGACTCACTGTCTGAGGCCGAAGGCCGAGTTTGAGTCGTGTAGCTTCTGGAGCCATGGTGATACAGCGCGGGCATAACGGAGTCCGAAGACAGGATACTTTCGCAGATTGGTAAGTTTAAAAATAAAAGGCACAGCTGCATTGTAAAATAAACAACATACGAATAGCGATGTCGCGGGGGAAGGGTAGGAGCGTACACAGTTTTCACGAGCGGAGCGCAAAAAAAGACTTCGGAAAGTAAACTTTTCGAAGTCGGGGTTTTTATAGGATGATGGGGAGAACCACTCGAAGAGAGAGGGCCCCCTGCATAGGCAATAAATTATCTGCTCTGGACGAAATTGGCCAGAATAGAGGCTATAATCATGGCACCGGTAGAATTGGGATGCAGGCCATCCTCCTGATAGAGGCGCAGGAAATGTTCATCAGGGATAGCCTCGAATTCCTTATGCAGATCTATGAAAACCAGGTCGAATTCCTTGGCCAGTTTTTTGATTTGAGGAATTATTTTTAAGAGATAACGCTCCTGATGCTTGGGCCAGATGCAGTTGTTGATGGGAATAGGAGATACAAGGAAAATCTGAGCATTCGGAGCAGCATTCTGCACATCGCGAATGATGTGACGGTAGCTGCTGGAAAAAAGATGATTTTTGCTCAGCATATCGGCACGGGGGTCACGCTTTTTGGTCTCGGGGTCATAACCGTCATTGGCATCATTGGTGCCAAGCATAATAATATATTTATCACCTTGGGCATCCAAGGCCTGCTGGTATCTGCTCTGGCGAATATAGGGAAGACCCATAGGCTCGCCCTGATACTCTGCTTCTGTGACGCAGGAGCAGGTAACTCCGAAATTAAGTACCTCGGAGCCGTCATTTAAAATGTGTTGCAGCTGATAAGGATAGGTAAGTGTGATATCATCCCCCAGGCCGAATCCTTCTGTGATTGAATCACCCATGCATACGATACGCATAAAAACTCCTTTTTGGGAAAAAATCGGCACCGGAGAGTGACCGGTGCCGCTGAGTCATTATTAGTTTATACCCAAATTTGCTGATTGTCCATAGGACAAAAAGCGGGTTAAGAAAAAATTTAGTATTACTTTTCCTCGAGAGACTGCATCTTCAGTGCTCGAACCTTAAGAGAAAGGCCGAAGAGGTTGATAAAGCCCTCTGCGTCGTGATGATCATAGAGATCACCGGTAGTGAAGGAAGCGATGGACTCATTGTAGAGGGAGTATGGAGAAGTGGTGCCCTGCTTGATGATATTTCCCTTGTAGAGTTTCATCTTAACTTCGCCGGTAACGTACTCCTCAGTAACATCGATGAATGCGGAGATAGCTTCACGAAGAGGTGTGAACCACTTGCCTTCGTAAACAAGGTCAGCAAACTTATTGCCGATGCCCTTCTTGTAGGAGAGAGTATCGCGGTCAAGGATGAGCTCCTCGAGCTGCTCGTGAGCTGCCATAAGAATTGTACCGCCGGGAGTCTCATATACACCACGGGACTTCATACCAACTACTCTGTTCTCAACGATATCTACGATACCAACACCGTGCTTGCCGCCAAGTGTATTGAGCTCCTTAATGATATCGGAAGCCTTCATCTTCTGGCCGTTAAGAGCTACAGGACAACCCTTCTCGAAGGTGAGAGAGATGGTCTCGCCTTCTTCAGGAGCCTTCTCAGGGCTGACACCCAGTACCAGAAGGTGATCATAGTTCGGTGCATTTGCAGGATCTTCCAGTTCCAGACCCTCGTGGGAGATGTGCCAGAGGTTACGGTCACGGGAATAAGAGTGGGAAGCGTCGAAAGGAAGCTCGATGCCGTGTGCCTTACAGTACTCGATTTCGTCTTCACGGGACTGCATGGTCCACTTGTCTGTCATTCTCCAAGGAGCGATAACCTTGAGATCGGGAGCCAGAGCCTTGATACCAAGCTCGAAACGAATCTGGTCATTACCCTTACCTGTAGCACCGTGGCAGATAGCTGTAGCGCCTTCTTTTCTGGCAATTTCAACCAGCTTCTTGGCAATTACAGGACGAGCCATGGATGTACCCAAGAGGTACTTGTGCTCATATACAGCGCCGGCCTTTACACAAGGAATGGCATATTCATCTACGAATTCATCAACTACATCACAGATATAAAGCTTCTCAGCGCCTGAGTACTTTGCTCTCTCTTCGAGACCATCCAGTTCATTGCCCTGACCTACGTCGATGCAGCAGCAAACTACATCATAGTCGAAGTTTTCCTTGAGCCAAGGGATGATGGCTGTGGTATCAAGACCGCCAGAGTAAGCGAGAATTACTTTTTCTTTTGCCATTGTAAAAATCCTCCTAGAAAATTTGATAAACTTGAATTGCAAAGTGCATTTTTATAAATTGCCATAACTATACATCGTATTTTATATTTATGCAATAGGAAATTCAAAAATTTTTTAGAGGTAATAAAAATATTATAATAGGGAAAAGAGCCTTTTTCTTGCTTTATTGCGTAAAAGTATATATAATAAAAAGGATTATGGGCTAATAGATTTTAGGGAGATGAAAAGGAGGAAATATGGATATTATTCTTGCATCCGGATCACCCAGAAGAAAAGAACTATTGGAGCGCATGAATGTGAAGTTCAAGGTGCATGTTTCCAATGTGGAGGAGGTAATTACCAGCACTGTACCTGATAAGGTAGTGCAGGAGCTTTCCGGCATAAAGGCCAGGGCCGTGTATGAAGACTGCCGGGAGCAGGAGGGTGATAACGATTATCTGGTTATCGGTGCCGATACGGTGGTGGCCTGCGACGGAGAGATTATCGGTAAGCCTAAGGACATAAAGGACGCTGCCAGAATGCTGAATATGCTTTCGGGCAGAGCTCACGAGGTATATACCGGAGTTACCGTAATTATAAAAAAGGAAGGGCGCCGCGAGGAGATATCCTTTGCTGAATGCAGCAGAGTCTACGTATGTCCGCTGACAGATCAGGAAATTATTGAATATATCGCTTCCGGTGAACCTGCCGATAAGGCCGGAGCATACGCTATTCAGGGGCTTTTCGCTCCCTACATCGAGAAAATCGAAGGCGATTACTATAATATAGTGGGATTTCCTGTCTCACGTATATACCAGGAGCTTAAGAAGAAGGGCATCACACTGGGCAAATAAATATTCCCTGGGGAGGGGAGAAATTTTTATAAATACATCTTGCATAATTATACAAAAAGATGTATAGTACAAAACTAATTTCTTAAGGAGTTTTTATGAGCAATAAAAAAGCAAAGTCATTACAACAGAATCAGCAGGATTTTCCTGTAATTCAGTCCATACTGTTTTTCTTCATGATTTTGATTGCCATGATTGTAGGTGTCAATTATTTGAAGGAAGATCTCGGTGTCATTATGAAGTGGTGGGCCGGAATTCTGGCTGTGGGTATTGCATTTTATCCGCTGGCTGCGCTGATATTTAAGCGTTTTCATGACGGTGGCTACATGATAGGTAAGGCTATAGGTATTGCCATTTCGTCCTGGCTGGTATGGGGACTTTCCACCTTCAAAATCGCCAAATTCAGCCAGACGACCATTATAGTGGTGCTGCTTGTATCCGCGCTGGTGAACTATGGTCTTTATGTATTTATTACTCTCAAGAAAAAGAAGAAGCTCTTTGAGGAAATGAGTATCAGCCGTGTTTCCTACATGGTTTACTTCGAAGCCATGTTTTTGCTGGCCTTTATTCTGCTTTGCTATGTGAAGAGCTTCAGAGTAACTATTTCCTGCGATACCGAGAAGTACATGGATTTTGGCTTCCTGGCATCCATTATGAATACAGACTACATGCCACCGAAGGATATGTGGTTTTCCGGTGAAGCGATTAATTATTACTATTACGGAATATATGTAGCAGGATTTTTGTCTAAACTTTGCGGTACTACTGCAGGCTATGGATATAATCTGGATCTTATGACTATTGCGGCTCTGGGCGGCTGTCAGGTC
>JAZUHR010000167.1:0-2464 GCA_045641825.1 Lachnospiraceae bacterium | reverse complement strand
TTTCCCGGCTAATTCCGAGTACTACGAGAAGATATCCCATCTTAACAATTACTGGTTCCATTCACATACAGATACCTCCTTCCAAAATTATGAAGTGAAGGAATATTTCGGCTACGGTGAGCAGCTGGTATATGTTCACCTCTACATGGAAGAAAAGATGAAGCTAAAGGTCAATAGCAAATGGGTAGTTTATCCTGTTGATTTGCCGGTATGGCTGGTAAAAATTGAAGACCAGTGGTACGTGGGCGGTATGGATTTTGATAATTTTAAGCTGGAGCAGTAGTCATTAACAACAATAAGGATCGTAGGAATAATTCTGAAGGATTGTTCTTCACGGTCCTTTTTTCTTGCTTTTTTTCGTATTAGTGGTAAAATATTTCAGGTATACTTAAAAGTATGCCCTGAGGGATAAGGGGAAAGGAATTAGTGATGATAAATGTAAAGTTAGTTAAAAATATAAAAGCAATAGCTGCGGGGACAGTTCTGCTGGCAGGACTCCTTTTATGCGCAGGCTGTGGGGGGAGCGGAACAAATCCTACACAGACGCCGGGGAAGCCCACCGCTACAGGCAGCCCACAGAACACGAACGCGCCTGCAGCAGAGGACAAGGTGGCGCCGGTTATTTCCGGAGTTACCGACAGACTTTTTTCCGTGACAGATAAGATTTCATATCTTAAAGGTGTTTCGGCTACCGATGATGTGGATGGAGATGTTAAGGTAAGTGTAGACAATAGCGCTATTAAGCTGGATGATAAAAATCAGCCTGTACCCGGAGCGTATAAGATTATTTATACTGCCAAGGATAAGGCAGGAAATGTAGCTCAGGCCGAGGCGATTTTTACCTTTAGCGAAGAATATATTTCTGATGAAATGATAGATAAGGCTGTGGCTGAAGTGCTAGATCGTATAATTACTCCGGGGATGACAGATGCTGACAAGGCATGGGTGGTTTACCTGTATTCTTACAGGAATGTGGAATACACCGGTAAGTCTGAAAAGGGAGATTACAGAGCAGAGGCCTACAGAGGTATCACCAATAAAGAGGGCGACTGCTTTACCTATTATTCAGTGGCCAAGGCACTTCTGATCGGAGCCGGTATTACCGACATCATTGATGTAACACGTGCTCCCGGTGGTCCTATGAAGGCAGATCACTACTGGATGCTGGTAAATGTAGGCAGTGGCTACTACCACTTCGATACTACCAGAAAGCATGTATGGCAGGATGGCTTTATGCAGACGGATGCCCAGATGCAGGCCTATGAAGACCAGGCTAATGAGACCAAGGGTTACTTTTACAGAGAGCTTTCTCTCTACCCGGCTACTCCTACAGCTCCTTTTGATTATTCAAAGGACTATAATCTTGTAAAATAAACTTGTGAGGCAGATGCTTTGAAAAAACTTGGAATTATCGGTGGTTTGGGTCCTATGGCCACCATATATTTTATGGAGCTTATAGTAAAAATGACCAAGGCGGATACCGATCGTGATCATATTCCCATGATCGTATATAATTACCCGGATACGCCGGACAGAACCGCATATCTTCTGGATAATACAAAAGAAAATCCATATCCCTATATAAGTGATATGGGGGTCAAACTCAAGGAGCAGGGCTGTGATTTTTTTGCAATGCCCTGTATTACAGCTCACTATTTCAGCGAGGAATTAAAGAAGGAACTGGGAGATGGCTTCATCAGCATGATTGATGAGGTGGCCCGTTACCTTCGTAGAAAAAAGATTACCACGGTGGGCCTTATGGCTACCGACGGTACGGTACAGAGCAGGGTTTTTGAACAGACCTTAAATAAATACGACATTAAGGTAGTGACTCCTGATTACAAGGAGCAGCGCCTGGTGATGCGTACCATCTACGACGAAGTCAAGGCAGGCAAGCCGGTTAATGTTGAAAATGTATATCTGGTTAAGAACCAGCTTAAAAAGCAGGGGGCTGAACTGGTACTGCTGGGCTGTACCGAATTATCTGTAGTAAAGGGAAAATACCCGCTGGATCCGGAATTTTTCGACGTGCTGGAGGTACTGGCCAGCAGATGTGTGGAAGAGTGCGGCGGAGAACTTACTTATGAGTACTCTTACCTGAAAGGGGAAAAGGAGTAAAATAAGGACGCTAAGGACACTAAGGAGAAAATATGACAAATATTTTGGAGTACCTGGAAGGTACAGTGGAAAAATACAGAGATAAGGTGGCATATACCGATGGCGTAAAGGGTATGACCTTTGGAGAGCTTCATCAGAGTGCAAAGGCTATCGGCTCTGCATTGGCTGCCAAGGGATGTTATCGCGATCCTGTTATAGTTTTCATGGGAAAAACTCCTGAGACGGTAGCGGCTTTTATGGGAGTTATCTATGCAGGCTGCTATTATGTCCCGATAGACGAGGAGATGCCCAAGAGTCGTATTGATCTTATCATTCAGGGCCTCAATCCCAAGCAGATTATCTGCTC
>JAZUHR010000166.1:0-4260 GCA_045641825.1 Lachnospiraceae bacterium | reverse complement strand
ATGCGCGAGTGGCTCAGTTGGTGGAGCGCGACCTTGCCAAGGTCGAGGCCGCGGGTTCGAGTCCCGTCTCGCGCTTTTTTCATACCAAAAAATAGGCTGCATTTAATGTAGCCATTTTTTGTTGAAAAAAGTGCGAGACTTGTCTAATGCCCACTTTCGAAGGAAGTGGGCGTTACTGCGAACTCGTAAGAGTTTGCAGTCGCGCTTCGCACCGTGCTCAAACGGTTCGAGGGCGGTTTTTACCGCCCTGGGACTTACTCCTTGCCCTTGTAGGGCGGTAAAATCAACTAATCCTGTAGTGGCCTATAATTTCGCCAAAAGTCGATAGCACGTCCTCCTCATAGCGCGTCTGACGAGGGGAAGCATGGTGCAGAACGTAGGGAATACCCTTTGCATTTCGATTATCTGAAATTATTCCTACGTGATGGGCCCATACGACGATGTCGCCCGCTTGCCATTCGCTTATTTCGTTTACATCGGTTGTTAACGATATGGCATTATTTTTAAGATATACGTTCATATTTACCACTCTTCGGAAATCGATATTTTTATCCGGGGTGTCGATACGGTACCTTTCAGGGTGTTGCGTAATATCGTCACTCATAAGGAGCTGCAGGTCATAGCCTGCTTCTAAAAGTCCGTTTAAAACAACATCGGTGCATACACCGTATTCGTCATCGGGATAGCCTGTGGCATAGTATTTGCTTTTATACTTTGGCTTGGTAGACAGATATTTTTTAACACCGTTTAATATGTCTGTCTGGTCGTCAATGCCATCAGAATCTGCATCAACATGACTTTCGTATTGAGATATACCAAAATCCGCATTGGAATATTTTTTATGAGGAATTAAATTCAGGTTATATGCCAGTACAAGGCCTGCAACAATAATAATTGCTATTATCGAGAGGGCTATTTTTACATTTTTTTTCATGAGCTTCTCCGTGAAAATTATAAAAACTATACGGTGCAACTTATGATTAGTCGTTGGTTACGTCACCGCTGCCGGTTATATCTATGGAATCTCCGAGATAGGTGGGCTTTACTTTGAAAAGGCAATAGAAAATATCTTTATCCCTGGCAATCCATTCCCTTACATTGCGCATGAAGGCACCGGCATAAGCACGTGGATCTGATGCTGAACCCAGGGAATCGATCCCTAGGCTTTTACTGATAAAAAGAGCGCGATATATATGGTATTCCTGTGTTACCACAATCATTTTGTGGACGCCGAATATCTTTTTTGCACGGTACATGCTTTCGTAGGTGGAAAAACCGGCGTGATCCATAAAAATATCTTCACTTGGGATGCCCGCATCCATAAGATATTTTTTCATGACGTTTACCTCGTCATAATTATTCTGGCCGTGATCACCACTAACCAAAATTTTTGGGGCAATGCCTTCGCGGTAGAGTCGCGCGCCTTCTTCCAATCTGTCAGCGAGCATAGGACTTGGACGATTATCGGACCAGACGCCGGCGCCTAAAATCAATATGCAATCAGCATCAAATTCTTGCATGTCACTATCAGATACAAGCCGCTTTTTGCCGCTGTGGATAATGAGCAAATTGCTTATTAAAAAAAATAAAAATAAAATGATTGCAATTATAAAAATGGATTTGATTATACGTTTCTTTTTCACTATGGACCCCTCCCGGTATTAACAGCGATTCCTTCCTACACAGAGTCGGAGAAAGCTGCCACGTTATTATATCATATTTTGGCTACGTGCATAAAGAGATTTGCTTAATCCAATGTTCTTGCGGCGAGTGGAGATTTCTTCATTGTTTAATGGCTTCTTTCCAAAAAATTAATAGTAATCGTGTATGATAAAGGCGGCTAATTTATTTTACGGAGGAAGGCATGATTTTTTATTTTACAGGAACAGGAAACTCGCTGGCGGCAGCCCAAAAATTAAAGGCAACAGATGAAAAATTGGTAAGTATGGCAGCTGCCCTTAAAAATCAGGAATTTGATTACAAGGTAGAGAACGGTGAAAAGGTGGGCTTTGTATTTCCGGTCTATTTCTATTCGCTGCCCTCGATAGTGATTGATTTCATAGAGAAACTCCATATAGAAAACGCTGAATATGTTTATTCTGTAATCACCTGCGGGGGCGGGATTTTCCAGGCTGGTGCAATTCTTAAAAGAAAACTGGCAAAAAGAAATATAAAGCTAGATTATTGCACAGAGCTCGTGATGCCGGATAATTACATCTTGATGTATGAAAATCAGGCTTTGGGCTGGGAAGAATGCCTGACTGTGGCTTATGAAAAGTTAAAGGAAATAGCTGAAGATATCGCTAGTAAAAAGTGCAGGAAAATCGGGAAAATAAGTCTTGGGTCTGACATAACGGCAATTATGTATAAGCATGCCAGAAAGACTGCGAAGTTCCACGCTGAGAGCACCTGCATATCCTGTGGCAAATGTGAAAAAAATTGTCCCGGTGGTGCAATTAAAATGGTAAATGGGAAGCCCTCCTGGGTAAAAGATAAGTGTGCTCAGTGCCTCTCCTGCATAAATCGTTGCCCGGTTAAAGCAATCCAGTACGGCGAAAGAACAAAGACACAGGGCAGGTACGTACACCCGGATTTATAAAATGCGGTGCCAGGCTGTAAAACTGCAAAAAATTAAGTGTACAAGATAATCTAAGTGTTCACGAAAATTTCGTGGGCACTTTTCTTATTGCTAAAGGAATGTTATAATTATAAAATAAAGTTCGGTTGCGTACCGTGTTTAGAATAAAAATATTTGGAGTTTTATGAAGATTTATCTGATTGATTATGAAAATGTGAATGAGCAGGGTCTGGAAGGCGTTAAGGCGCTTCAAAATGGAGATCTGGTCAATATTTTTTACAGCGTGAATATTAAGAGTATGCCGTTTGAGCGGAGTATAGAACTGGCCCAGTCTCAGGCGACTGTTGAGACCTACCTGATCAAAAAGACCGGGAAAAACTATCTGGATTTTCAGCTGACCACGCTTCTGGGCTACCTTATTTGTAAGTATGAGCAGGCGGAGTTTTTTATTGTGAGCAAGGACACAGGCTTCGACAGCACAGTGGATTTCTGGAAGGAAAGAAAGGTGACTATCAGTCGCGTTACCTCTATAGCCGGTGGTGAGAACAAAAAGGGCAAGGCTAAGGATATTGAGGTTAAAAAAACTGAGCCTAAAAAGTTAGAGACTCAAAAAAATGATGCTCAAAAGCCTGATGCTCAAAAGCCTGAAACTCAAAAAAATGATGCTCAAAAAGCAAAGACCAAGAAAACTGAGACCAAGAAAGCAGATGCCAAGAAGTCTGGGGCTAAGAAAGCAAAGGAAAAGCCTATTCAGAAGCCTGCTTTGCCGGAAAGCTACAGGAAAAAGGTGCGTGCGGCATTGGAGGGTGAAAAGCTGGCGCCCAACCACTACACCGGTATTTATAAGGCGCTGGTGGAGAGCAAGGACAAGGTGCTCCTTAATAATGCTTTGGTGAAACAGTTTGATAATACCAAGGGCGGAGTTATCTACGGCAAAATTAAGAATATCTACATAGAGTACCAGGAAAACGAAGCAAAGAAGTCTTGATAGGAAACATCGAGTAAAACGAAGTAAAGAAGGCTTGATAGGAAACATCGAGGAAAACGAAGCAAAGAAGTCTTGATAGGAAATATCGAGTGAAAAAAGAAACGACGGAGAAATCGGAGGTAAGAAAAGATAACATGAACAAGAGCGCAGAAGCAAATTGGCTGAATCCCGGGGCCGCAAAGCCCACAGAGATTATAGAGGGTGTAGTAGTGGACAAGCCGGACAGCGTGGAAGTAACAGTGGAAATGTATTCCGGAGTGAAGGTGGCTTTTTCGGAGATAGCAAAGTATGTGGCCACAGCAGTAAAGACCTGCTTTTATGTAAGCAGCAATCTGGATACTTCTTTTGACAGGGAGAGCAATTATTCCTACCTTTGGATCGACACGGGATATAAGGATATCAGCAAAATCCCTGTTTTCATGGGTTTTAAAAAAGAGGGGGAGAGCTACCGGTATGTGGAGACTGCCACAGTGCGAGGCTTGGCAGATAAGCTTAAAAAACTTCGTCCGAAGAACGCCGGCCTTATAGACAAGAACTATCAGAAGTTCATAAAACTCTACAAGGAGGATGCGGTAAGCCGTGGTATGGCCAAGGCCGATATTAAGACTGACAAGAAGCCACAGAAGGAAAAGATTTCCATTGAAATCGAGGAGAGCAGCGACGGACCTTCCACTATGGCAGAGGCTATGGCAGC
>JAZUHR010000165.1:0-4483 GCA_045641825.1 Lachnospiraceae bacterium | reverse complement strand
CAGGCGGTTACCTGGATGTAACAACACCTTCAGGTGATACCGATGCCATAGACAGTAACGGAAATATCACCATGTCAGGCGGCGTAGTACTTGTAAAAGGTGGCAACACTCAGGGCAACATGGCAGGTTCTGTAGATACAGACGGAAAAATTACTATTACCGGAGGCACAATCGTGGCACTGGGAGGCATATGTGAATTACCTGAGAATTCTCAGAATACATATGCATCATCCGGCACAAGTTTTCCTGCAGGCAGTTATAGTATCAAGGACTCCAAGGGAAATGAGATATTCTCCTTTACGCTGACAAGCCAGTATCAGTCTATATGGACGAGCGCAGAAGCCTATACGACAGGGGAAAGCTTTACCATTTATAAGGATAATTCTTCACTGCTTACCTGGACACAGACAGCTGGCACTATGGGAAGCAGCGGTGGCTTTGGCCCGGGAGGATTCGGTGGCGGCGGCAATAAGCAGCCTGGCGGTAGAAGATAAAGGATAATAATGCGGTAATTTGAAGGTAAGACAGGGGAAATTTATGGCTATTAAGGATCAGGTGCTTTTACTTCTGGAAAAAAATAAAAACAAGGCTCTTTCCGGCGAAGAAATGGCAGGAATGCTTAATTGTACGAGAGCAGCAGTGGGAAAAGCCGTGAATGAATTAAGGGCAAATGGTTACAGAATTGAGGCTGCAAATAAGAAGGGATACACTCTTTTAAATTCCGGAGATTGCCTGAAACAATCACTGGTTCAGGAAAAGTTAAATTCAAATTTAAGTAACATAAAGCTCCTTTGTGTGGACACCATAGACTCCACCAACAGCTACCTTAAGCGGCTGGTGGCTGAGGGCGAGACGGATGACATGATAGTAGTGTCAGGAGAGCAGACAGCAGGTCGAGGAAGAAGAGGACGAAGTTTTTTTTCACCGGAAGGCACGGGGCTCTACATGAGTTTTCTGCTGCATCCCAAATGCAAGGCGGAAGAGGCTACCATGCTTACCACTATAGCAGCTGTGGCTGAGGCTATGGCTATTGAGGAAGTGACCGGAGAAAAGGCCGAAATCAAGTGGGTAAACGATCTGGTGCTGAGGCATAAGAAAATATCAGGAATACTTACTGAAGCAGCTACCTCCATGGAGGACGGGGGGCTGGACTACTGCATAGTAGGAATAGGTATTAACCTGTATGATCCGAATGAGGGCTGGCCTATGGAAATTAAGGATCTGGCGGGATCCGTACTGGGGAAAAGCCTTTTAGAGGGCCAGGTAGAAAATCTTAAAAACAATGTCGCCGCGACTCTAATCAACAGATTCATGGAATTCTACTCATCCTTCCCAGGTGTTGCATACCTGGAGGAATACGAGAAGCGTTGCTTCTGTATAGGAAAGGAAGTAACCATCATGACATCTGATCATGAGGCCTTGGCGGCAGATGGACAGCGCCCTGACCGTTCCAGAGCTCTGGTGCTGGGAGTGAATGACAGGTGCCACCTGCACGTAAGATACCGGGATGGCTTTGAGGAATTTTTATCCAGTGGAGAAATAAGCATAAGGCTGTAGAAATATATAAATTATAGAAAATATAGAAATTATAGAAAATACAGAAAATATAGAAATGTCAACTCGAATATAAATAATGGTTGACATTTCTTTTTTATTGTTTATAATAGCCTTCGAAAATATGATTTATGAGGTGAATTATGAATAATACAGCTAAAACCAAACTTCCCGTGCTGGATATGGTGCTTATAGCACTTTTTGCTGCCCTTATGGCAGTGTGTTCATGGATATCGATTCCAATCGGAGATATCCCCATTACCCTTCAGACTTTCGGCATTTTTGTCTGTTTTCTTATAATAGGTGGAAGAAACGGCTCGCTTTCAGTGCTCATCTACATTCTTTTGGGTATGATAGGTGCGCCGGTATTCGCTAATTTCAAGGGTGGCTTGCAGGCACTTATCGGTCCTACAGGTGGCTATATTATAGGCTTTCTCTTTTCGGCACTCTTCCTCTGGCTAGCTGAGATTATAGAAAAGAAGACGGCTCTTTCGAAGTTTTTTAAGAAGATTAATGTTCTTAAATATGTGTACCTCTCCATAGCACTCATTATTGCTCTTGTTATATGCTATGCCTTTGGTACAGTCTGGTTTATCAGAGTATATGCAGGCAAGGGCAAGGTATTTACAGTAGCCAAGGCTCTTGAACTTTGCGTAACACCATATGTAGTATTTGACTTGATTAAAATAGCTCTGGCATTTGGAATAAGCATTCCGGTGAAAAAAGCAATCGCGAATATCAGACGGTAATATCCCCAAAACACATAAATATCAGAAAAAGGTAAACTTATATACCAAATTTGGTGGGTTTGCCTTTTTTTGTTTACTAGATATAGTGGTGGCTAAAATGCAAACTCCGCAATTTTCACAAGGAAAGAAAATTGATAAAATTGTCTGTAAATTTTCAAATGCCCTAAACTAAAGCAATTGTGACGAAATTAAATCCAAAGTAAATTTATTTACATTGAAGACAAACCACTAGAACTTGTGTTCGTTTAAAAATAAACAAACGATATCTTGTTTTTTTCTTGACAGTGAGTGTTAAATTGATAAAATAAAGTCCGATAAACAAATTGTATGGTTTTGAAAAAGTCTTACCCACTATATCTAGTGGTGGATTGAAAGACAGGCACTAAAGCCTTTGAGACCTGCAAAGTGTTTTGAAGAGAGTTTGGGAGGAAGTTTTTATGAAGGTTATTAAGCGTAACGGGGCGGAAGTAATTTTTGACATCCAGAAGATCGTTATTGCTGTTACGAAGGCAAATGAGGCTGTAGACGAGTCCAAGCAGATGACTGCAGCACAGATCAGAAGAATCGCAGAGTCCGTTGAAATCGCCTGCATTAATATGAGCCATGCGCCGGGCGTTGAGGAGATTCAGGACCTGGTAGAGAAGCAGATTATGGCACATGGTGCCTTTGAAGTGGCTAAGAAGTACATTACATATAGATATACCCGTACGCTGGTGCGTCAGTCCAACACTACTGATGAGAAGATTCTTTCCCTTATTGAATGTAACAATGAGGAGGTTAAGCAGGAGAATTCTAACAAGAATCCTACTGTTAACTCCGTTCAGAGAGACTATATGGCAGGCGAAGTAAGCCGTGACCTTACCAATCGTATCCTTCTTCCCGAGGATATCGTAGAGGCTCATAACAACGGTATTATTCATTTCCATGATGCAGACTACTTTGCTCAGCATATGCATAACTGCGATCTGGTAAATCTGGAAGATATGCTGCAGAACGGTACTGTTATTTCCGGTACATTAATCGAGAAGCCTCATTCCTTCTCCACAGCCTGCAATATCGCTACACAGATTATTGCACAGGTGGCTTCCAATCAGTATGGTGGCCAGTCTATTTCTCTGGCTCACCTGGCACCTTTTGTACAGATTTCCCGTGAGAAAATCATCAGAGAGGTTCGTGCTGAATACGAAGAGGTAGGACTTAGCGTTACAGACGAGCAGATCAGAGCCGTAGCGGAAAAGAGACTTCGCGCTGAGATTAATCGTGGCGTGCAGACCATCCAGTATCAGGTAGTAACACTGCTCACCACCAACGGCCAGGCACCTTTTATCACTGTATTCATGTACCTGAATGAGGTACCTGAAGGTCAGACCAAGGACGATCTGGCTATCATTATTGAGGAAATGCTGAAGCAGCGTATCGTGGGTGTTAAGAACGAAAAGGGCGTATGGATTACTCCTGCATTCCCCAAGCTTATCTATGTTCTGGAAGAGGACAATATCACAGAAAATTCCAAGTACTGGTATCTCACAGAGCTGGCTGCCAGATGTACTGCAAAGCGTATGGTACCGGACTACATCTCTGAGAAAAAGATGCTTGAGCTTAAGGTAGATAAAAAGGGTCAGGGCCACTGCTATACATGCATGGGCTGCAGAAGCTTCCTTACCACCTACCTGGACGAAGAGGGCAATCCTAAGTATTACGGACGCTTCAACCAGGGTGTTGTTACAGTCAATCTCGTAGATATCGGTCTGTCTGCAGAAAGAGATATGGACAGATTCTGGCGTATATTTGAGGAGCGTATGGAACTCTGCCATAGAGCGCTCAGATGCCGTCATGAGAGACTTAAAGGTACTCTTTCCGACGCAGCACCTATTCTCTGGCAGTACGGAGCCCTTACTCGTATCAAGAAGGGCGAGACCATCGATAAATATCTCTACGGTGGTTATTCCACACTTTCTCTGGGCTATGCGGGCCTTTGGGAATGCGTATATTCACTTATCGGCAGAAAGCTTACTGAGCCGGAAGGCGAGGCTCTCGGCCTTGAGATTATGAAGAAATTGAACGAGTACACTGCAAAGTGGAAAGCAGCAGAAAATATTGACTACTCACTTTACGGAACTCCTTTGGAATCCACTACTTACAAGTTTGCAAAGGCACTTCAGAAGAGATTTGGCGTAGTA
>JAZUHR010000164.1:0-12251 GCA_045641825.1 Lachnospiraceae bacterium | reverse complement strand
TTTTCATCGATTTCCTTAAGCATCGCTTCCACAGCTGCCGCATCGGATAATTCAGCAGCCACGGAATAAGCCTCCACGCCCTTGCTCTTTACTGTCTCCAGCACTTCCTTTGTGCCCTCAAGTGTACGGCTGTGAAGGATCAGATTGCAGCCCTGCTCAGCCATGAAAATAGCTGAAAGCTTACCGATACCTCTGCTGGCTCCCGTGATTAAAACCCATTTTCCTTTTAAATCTAACATGTTATCGCCTCCTAGTCTCATTTATATTGCGTCACAAAAAATCTCAAAACATAAGAATATAATGGTAATCACAACCACCATGTCCTGTATTTCCTATAGTGTCGGGAGTGTAAGAAAAGCTGTTTTTCTCATAAAAGTGCTTGGCTCTCTCCATATTATCCCTGGTCTCCAGATAACACCCTTTATAGTATTTACGGGCAAAAGCTAAGGCTTCGTCCAGTAGTTTCTGCGCGATTCCTGTCCCACGGTAGTCACTCACACAGTACATTTTCTGCAATTCGCAGATACCCTTTTCATCATCAAGAGGCCCTACTCCTACGCCTGCCACTACCAGTCCTTCATCATTTTCCGCCACGTAATAGGCATTGTTTTCCAGTATATACACCTCGGAAAAACGATCCAGATAAGGGTCTCCCCATGCTGTATCCATGCGTCCGGCACAGTCGTACTCTGTAAGGCATTCCCTGATAATTTCGGCTACTCTGGCATCATCTTTTTTCTCTATCAATCGGATTATCATAGTATTATTCTTTTTAGAAAAAGCAAACAACATCCTTAAGTTCTTTACGTACCGGACGCTTCATCTCCACAGCACCCTTTCCCAGCGCAATCACTGCTACTACATGCTGTGAAGCAGGAATGGAAAGCTCTTTTCTAAGCACCTCTGCATCGCGGATGCCCATAATAAGCGTATCATAGCCCAGTTCCTTCGCCTTTAAGCAAAGCAGCATATTCTGAAGCCCCAGGTCGTAGGCGCCCCACTCATTACCAAGCTCATTGGTGGCGCTGCCGTCACGCTCAAAGCCTGCGCGATTGGCTTCAAATGTGGTAACAATTAATGCTGATGCATTTCTTGAGCTGTTCTGATTAAAGTCCGGCAAAGCCTTCTCGCTTATTTCCGCTAACTTTTCCGGACTGCATACTATGTAGTAGCGTCCTGTCTCAGAATTTTTCCAGCTGGGTGCTTCCTGCGCGCACTTTATTATGGTCTCCAGCTCCTCTTTTGTGATGCCGGCCTCCATAAAGTTTCGCAGACTTCTTCTTTTCTCCACTAAGGTCTGAAATTCCATTCTTCGGTCTCCTTTTTATGTATTTTGATTTTCAAAACCTATATTAATCTCTGCTGTAACCGGGCTTTTTATATAAGCCCTCCATTTTCGGACCAATTTCCTTATCCCATACTTCAGTATTCCATTCTTCCTTCGCAACATCTTCGATTGCTACGGAAATACTGCTTATGGACGAATTAAATGTCTCAGCAACTGCTGCTGTTATTTTCTCAGCCAGTTCCTGCTTCTGTTCCTCGGTGCGCCCCGGAAAGCACTTTACGGTAATATGTGGCATAATATTTTCCTCTTATTTCTCATCACAAACCTGGAATATGTAAAACTTCAAATAGTAGGACTCATCCGCATTCCATGCTATAGGATGGTCCGGTGCCTGGGTGCGGAATTCCACCTGGCGAAGGCGTTTGTGCACGCTCTTTGCGGCCTGGCCGATGACTTCAGTGAAAAGTTCGTAACTCATAAAGTGCGAGCAGGAACAGGTAGCCAGGAAGCCACCGTCCTTCACCAGCTTAAGGCCCTGCATATTAATCTCTCTATAGCCCTTCATGGCCTTCTTGATAGAATCCTTGGACTTGGTAAAGGCCGGGGGATCCAATATCACCACGTCGTACTGCTTCCCCTCGGAATTAAGCTTGGGGAGCAGGTCCAAAACGTCCGCGCACATGAATTTTACAGTATCAGAAAGTCCATTAAGCTCTGCATTTTCAGTAGCCTGTGCCACAGCCAGGTCTGATGCATCCACGCCCACTACACTCTTAGCACCGGCAATCCCGGCATTAAGAGCGAAAGAGCCTGTATGAGTAAAGCAGTCCAGCACATCCGCTCCCTGACATATTTTATGCATAGCCAGTCTATTGTACTTCTGATCCAGGAAAAAGCCTGTTTTCTGACCTTCAGCCACGTCTACCAGGTACTTTACACCATTTTCCACAATCTGCACCTTGGTGTCAAAAGGCTCGGAAAGAAATCCCTTAACTCGTTCCATTCTTTCCAGTTCACGCACCTTGGCGTCACTTCTCTCGTACACACCGCGAATAATAATGCCATCCTCAGCCAGCACCTTCTTTATGGCATCCACTATAACCATCTTGAATCTGTCTATTCCCAGAGCCAGTGACTGCACTACCAGCACATCGGAGAATTTATCTACTACTAATCCTGGGAAAAGGTCTGCTTCACCGAAAATAAGTCTGCAAGAGGAAGTATCCACCACCTTTTTACGGTATTCCCAGCAGTCCCTTACACGCTGCTCAAAAAATCCCTCGTTAATCTCTGTTTCAGAATTACGTGTAAGCAGGCGGACGGTAATCTTGGACTTACGATTGATGTAGCCCAGGCCCAAAGGAAAGCCGTTTACTGCCTTTACCACCACCAGGTCGCCGTCTGTGATATTCCCCGTTATAGACTCGATTTCATTGTCATATACCCAAAGGCCGCCGGCGTTCAGTGTTCTGCCTTCGCCCTTTTTAAGATTTACGATACCCTTTACATCAAACATTTTCTTTTTCCTTGCTCTTATTATCTTTAAATACCAACAGCTTACTGAAAATATAATTAAGCACAATAACAATGACACTTACAATAAGTTTGGCCACATCCAGTCCCAAAATCTTGGCTGTAAGACCGATAATTACCAATACAGGCACCAGGAAAATCTCTATAATACCGGTAAGCACTCTGGCTCCCATAAAGCGTCCGAACTCGCCCAGCACTGCCTTTTTTCCCTTTGCTCTCTCTGAGAAAACAAAGTTTCTGTTGGTTACATAGGCAAAAAGCACTGCCGCAAGCCATGCAATAAGGCCGGCCGTACCCTTTTGAAGCACAGTGTTAATAGCCCCTGCGAAGGTCGTAGAATCGGTCACTACCTCTTCTCCGCTCCCCAGAAGGGCATCAAATACTGCGTACACCACGAAATTTACCAGTGTTGTTGCCACACCGAATATGATGTACATAATAGTCTCTTTGTTAATTATTTTTGATATCAGATTCTTCATTTCCTGTAGTACTTTCTGCTTTTATAATAGTATTGTCTATAAATGTCTCAACGTCAAAATCATTATTTTTCTCTGTCGCACCCTGCTTTTCCTGTTCCTTGGCCTTAGCCTTGGCAGCCTTTCTTTCGTCGGAAAGTCTGGTAGCATTGGCGATTTCTCTGTTTACCTCGTACTCATCGATCTTGTTCTTTCTTCTGTCACGACGGCTGAGACCTACCTGCAGCATCTCCTGTCTGGTCACATCTTCAGGATCGATACGTTTTATTCGGGTATAAGCTGTAGACTCCATAGGCATCTTATTTTTCTTAAGTTTAAACTCTACCATGGTCTTGATGAGGAAGTAAATCACCGCAAATACCGGTACGCCCAGAAGCATTCCCCATACTCCGTAAAGTCCGCCGCCCACGGTGATGGCTACCACTACCCAGAATACGGAAAGTCCTGTGGAGTCACCCAGAATATTAGGTCCGATAATATTACCATCGAACTGCTGGAGAACAATTACGAAAATACCGAAAATCAAGGCCTTCTGGGGTGAAACGGCCAGTACCAGAATGATGGTAGGTACAGCACCGATCCATGGACCAAAGAAAGGAATGATATTGGTAACACCGATGATTACAGAAATCAGGGCCGCATAAGGAGTCTGCATAATGGAAGTTCCGATGAAGCAGAGCGCTCCGATAATCAGTGAATCCACGGTCTTACCGGTGATAAAGCCACCGAAAATGTTATCTACCTGACGTGTAACTGCCAGAATAACATTTGCCTTATCCAGCTTAAATACAGCATAAATAGTTTTCTTGATTTCACCGATAAATTTGTCCTTACCGGTAAGCAGGTAAACAGCCACACAGAGACCGATTAAGATATTAAGAATCATCTTAAAGGTAGCCATGACGCCTGTTAGCACCTGAGAAATATAGGTATCAATCTGAGGTAAAATTTCGTCCTTATAAAAATCCGTAACGGTAGTTACCAGCTCTTCCATGGTGGTCTGAACATAGTCCTTAATAGTAGGCTTGTCCTCCACAAAGTCAAGGATGAACTTTTCAATATTGTCCCCGTATTCCGGCAATTTGTTGTAAATTTCGTTTACTGAATTTGCCAGTCCCGGAAGCACCATCCATACGAGCGCTGTAATAAGGGCTATGAAAAGCAGCATGGAAATGGTGATACCGATTCCCTTGGACACCTTTTTAGCAGTGGTATGCTTCATACCTATACTGCTTAGTATTCGTTTAAAAAAGCTGCTAATCGCTTCAACCAGCGGATTTAAGAGATAAGCCACTACCGCACCTATGATAACCGGTGACAGGACCTTTAAAAGATTCCTGAAGCCATCCCTGATATCATTGATTCTGTAAATGAAAAAGAAAAACGTGATAACAGCGGCAAATACCAAAAAGATCATTAATCCGATTTTAAAGTATTTATTTTTTTCCTTCACTTATAACATCCTCCCTGTTCCAAAGCTTATCCTGCGAAAATACGCTTTTTCAACCCTTAACTCTTAAGATTTCCCCAATTTCAGGCATTTCAGAAAATTTCACCCTTATATCCTGTCTGGCATGCGGACAGGCGTCCTGATGATTTCCGTCTGCATCAGTGATATCAAGCACCTTGACCGTAATATCACGTCCATCCGGCTTCATTATTTCAATTTCATCCCCTACCGAGAACTTATTCTTCTGCTCCATCTTCACATAGCCGTTTTCAGACTTGTCATAGGCAAAGCCAAGATAGATGTACTCGGTAGTGTAGGTATTATTGTCGTAAATCTGAGCGTCAGTATCCGGCTTTCCGTAGAAAAATCCCGTGGTGTACTTACGATTGGTACACTTAGCCACTTCCGCTCTATAGTAGTCCAGCCTGCTCTCATACAGGGCAGGATCCTTGAAAAAGTCATCGATGGCAGTCCTGTAGGTACGGGCTGCAGATGCCACGTATAGTGCAGTCTTCATGCGACCTTCAATCTTGTAGGAATTGATTCCCGCATCCACCAGATCCGGAATATGCTCAATCATGCACAGGTCCTTGGAGTTAAAAATGTATGTGCCTCTCTCATTCTCAAATACAGGTAAATACTCTCCCGGCCTGGTCTCCTCTGTAATGTAATACTTCCATCTGCAGGGATGTGTACATGCTCCCAGATTGGCGTCTCTTCCTGTAAAGTAGTTGGAAAGCAGGCACCTGCCCGAGTAGGAAATACACATAGCGCCATGAATAAAGGTCTCTATCTCCATATCCTCAGGAATATTCTCTCTGATTTCCTTAATCTCTGCCACCGAAAGTTCTCTGGCCGACACCACTCTTGTAGCCCCCTGAGCCTTCCAGAACTGATAGGTCAGATAATTCACATTATTGGCCTGGGTACTGATATGAATGTCTATATTGGGAGCAGCCTCCCTAGCCATCATAACGGCACCGGGATCGGAAATAATCAAAGCATCCGGTACTGCATCTTCTCCCTGTGGAGTCTTTAATACAGACAGTTCTCTGAAGTATTCCTTCATACCCACCAGGTCAGGATTGTGGGGGGTAATATTAGCCGTAACATAGACCTTCACTCCATGATCATGGGCATACTTTATGGAAATCGCCATATCATCATGTGAAAAATTCTTGGCCTTGGCTCTCAGTCCGTACATATCGCCACCGATATATACTGCATCTGCTCCGTATAAAATTGCGGTTCTAAGTACCTCCGGTGATGAAGCCGGAAGTAACAATTCTGGTTTTTTCATTCTATTTCCTTTAAAATTCCCTTATCTCATTATGGACAATGCCATTCCATCGCCCACAGCCACTACAGATGTAGTAAGGCTATCATTATGCTTAAGCTCGTAGAGATATTCTCTCATTCGCATATGAATGGTACGGTCTCTTCTCTCGATTATGTACTTGGAATCAATGATGGAGCCCTCCTGAAGTACATTGTCAGTTACCAGGATATCTCCCGGCTTCATCATTTTCATAACGCTCTTAAGAAAAACCATGTACTGGGCCTTGGCGGCATCCATGAATATAAAGTCAAAATTTTTGCCTTCTTCCGCAAGACTTTCCAGTACATCCTTTGCATCCCCCTGTAAAAAGGTGATGTCGTCCTTCCTCTTAAGTCTGGCCAGATTTTTCTCAGCCTCCACTATGCGCATAGGCACCTTTTCTATGGTGGTCAGATGGCAGTCCGACGGCATGTATTCAGCCATAAAGCTGGCCGAAAATCCCACAGCTGTGCCGATTTCCAGGATGTTCTTCGGCTTTTTCATCTCGATTAAAAATCTCAGAAGTCCCTGGGAATCCTTCCTGATGATGGGCACCTCATTCATAAGTGCCTCCTGCTCCAGGCTGCGTAAATGCTCAGGTAAGTCCGTATCAAGAGAGGCTATATAATCCGCCATTCTTTCATCAATTACCATTATTTGCTGCCTCCCCTGCAGGCTTTTCTTCGCCCGGCTTTTCCGGCTCTGTGGATGGCTCCGGCTCTGTAGATGGCTCCGGCTCCGGTGTAGGCTCTTCTATAGCCTTGGTATAGTCGGTAATTATTTCCAGGATTTCTCCATAATTCATGGAGGTATTGAGTATATATTTACCGGCATATATCTTGTAGCTCATGGATTTTACACGGATGTAGAAGGAATAACGATTTTGTATAACCTTGTTTACTTCCAGAGCGGAAGCTATATCCATGGTAGATGCACCGTTTTCTATAGTGATGGACACATTTTTACCGGGTGCCGGATCTACAGTGGTATCGCCAAATACCTGATAGGTAAAGTCATATACGAAGATGCAGGCTCTGTAAATCAGAAAAATAATCACGGCATAGAAGACCACATTCAGCACCATGTGCATAATGAAGTAGACTATATCCAGGGCTGTCTGCATGCCTGCCTGTCTTTTTCTGACTCCTTTATTTGCCATTACTCATTAACCTCCATGATGACAGGCAGAATCATAGGCTTTCTTCCTGTCTTTTTCCAAACGAAATCCGCAAGAGAATCTCTTACCATATTTCGCATCTTGTTACGATCATAAATACTCTTTTTTACTATGGTTTCCAGTGTATCCAGAACGCAGTCGTAGGCCTCATCCATAAGGTCCTCCGCTTCCTTCACATAGACAAAGCCGCGTGATACGATTTCCGGACCTGCAATGAATTCTCCACTACTGCGGTCAAAGGTCATGGCCACGGTAATAATGCCGTTGGCTGCCAGTTCCTGACGGTCACGGAGAACTACATTTCCTACATCTCCTACGCCTAAGCCATCTACATATACTCCGCCGGTCACTACATGTCCTGTGATACGTGCGGCATCCGCATTCATCTCCAGCACATCGCCGCACTTAAGGATAAATACATTGTCCTTTTCTACACCTGTAGCCTGAGCCAGCTCGCTATGCTTCATAAGGTGTCTGTATTCACCGTGAACAGGCACTGAGAATTTCGGCTTGGTAATAGCATATATAAGCTTGATTTCTTCCTGGGAAGCATGTCCGGATACATGAGTATCCTGGAAAATCACCTGGGCTCCCAGCATGGAAAGCTCGTTGATTACCTTGGAGACCGACTTCTCGTTACCGGGAATAGGATTGGATGAAAGAATGACAACATCTCCCGGAACGATGGTCACTTTCTTGTGTACAGCTGCAGCCATACGTGAAAGCGCTGCTCTGTCCTCACCCTGAGAGCCTGTTGTAATAAGACAGATTTTCTCAGGTGGATAATTCTTGATTTCTTCAATGGTTATAATAGTTCCCTTAGGCACGGAGAGATAACCCAGTTCCTGCGCTATGTTCACTACATTTACCATACTGCGTCCTTCGACTACCACTTTTCTCTTGTGGCGATGAGCCGCATTTATTATCTGCTGCACTCTGTCTACATTTGAAGCAAATGTGGCAACTATAATTCTGGACTTGCCATTCTCGTTAAAAATAGCCTCAATGGTCTTACCCACGGTACTTTCACTCATGGTATAGCCGGGGCGTTCTGCATTGGTAGAATCGGCCAGGAGAGCCAATACTCCCTTTTTACCGATTTCAGCAAATCTCTGAATGTCAAAAGGATCGCCGAATACCGGTGTATAATCCACCTTGAAGTCGCCTGTGTGAATGATGGTGCCTACAGGTGTGTAAATCGCAAAGGCCGCTGAATCCTGAATGGAGTGGGTAGTCTTTATGAACTCTACTCTGAAGCACCCCAGATTGATGCTCTGGCCGTGCTTGATAATTTTCTTCTTGACGCTCTTGCTGAGGCCGTGCTCCTTAAGTTTATAGTCGATGATGCCCATCGTAAGACGGGTAGCATAGACTGTGGTAGGAATCTCACGAAGCACGTAAGGAAGTGCTCCTATGTGATCCTCGTGGGCATGTGTAATAACAAAGCCCTTAATCTTGTTCAGATTATCCTTTAGGTAAGTGATGTCGGGGATGACACAGTCAACACCCGGCATATTATCATCCGGAAATGCCATTCCGCAATCGACTACGATGATACAGTCCTCGTACTCGAAGGCGGTCATGTTCATACCAATCTGCCCCAGTCCTCCCAGAGGAATAATTTTCACTCCGTGCAGATCAGCATTCTCTGTTTTTTTCTTTTTTCTCATGTTTTGCCTTTCTTATTTTTCAGTTACAAGGGCGATTTCCTCGATGAGCTCTTCAAAAACGCCGGCAACCGCATTCAACTCTCTGTCGTCATCCACGATCTCGTATGCACTTTCACCGGGTCTGTCTGACGGAACCTCCTTGAGAATAAGAGCCTCCTGCTCTTCATCCTCAACGTCGTCCAATACCAGAAGGTACTTATTGCCGTTTATTTTGGTCTCTTCGAGAACGTGGAAAATAGCCTCGTCTCCGTCCTCTGTAACAAATTTTACTGTTAAATCTTTTTCTTCCATAGTTACTCCAATCTACTATCTGCGAAAAATAAACTATCTGCTTTCTACTTTTTTTCTGCCTTTAGAGCAGCGCTGTTTTCGTCCAGCCAGCTCTGTAAAATGATGGAAGCCGCCAGCTTATCGACTACTTCCGCTTTTTTCTTGTAATTCATGCCGGCTTCATCCAGAATGCGATGAGCTTCCACCGTGGTCAGTCTCTCATCCCAGAGAATAACCGGAAGCCCTGTACGACGGCGAAGGTCCTCAGCACATTTCTCGGAAGCCAATGCTCTGTCACCTACCGTGTCATTCATCTTTAGGGGATAGCCCAGGATGATTTTCTCTACCTCGTACTCAGCAATAAGCTCTTCTATACGTCGATAAGTCTTTCTCAACTGATTTTCATTTTCCCGTCTGATGGTCTCGATGGGCTGAGCCGTAATCAAAAGCTCATCGCTTATGGCTACTCCCATGGTGGCACCACCGAAATCCAGTCCCATTATTCTCACTTTGTCTTGCCCTCTTCCTACTTCTTCTTAAAATTTGTGTTGATGTAGTTTTCCAGAAGAACCTCCAAAAGCTCGTCCCTCTCAACCTTCATAATCAGGCTTCTGGCCCCGTTATGACCTGTGATGTAGGTGGGATCACCGGACATTATGTAGCCTACAATCTGGCTAATGGGATTATAACCCTGCTCTGACAAAGCATAATAAACCTTGTCCAAAATGTCCTTAGCCTGGGGAATTTCTTCCTTTTGTGACTGGAAAAATCTTGTAATGTTAAGTTCCTTCATGTCCTGTAAACTCCTATTCTTCTTACTTGAAAAATTATTCCGCTATAAGTATATCTTCTTTTCTGCCTGTCGCTTTCACGGAAATCAGACAGTTATCTTTGATGCCATCTGCCAAAACAGCTACTCTTACATACCTTTCCGTAAGGCCCACCATATATTTTTTACCGTCGAGTTCTATCTCTTCCTCGGTCAGAATGGTCACTTCTTTCCCCAGGAAGCTGTCGAAATATTCATAGCCCATTTTTTCTTCCAGGGCCATAAGCTCTTTACTGCGTTCTTCCTTAATGCTTTCCTGCACCTGTCCCGGCATCTTATCGGCTACCGTACCACGTCGTCTGGAATAGCGGAAAACATGGATCTTGGAGAAGGCGATTTCCCTTGCAAACTCCATAGTCTCCCTGAATTCCTCCTCTGTCTCCTGAGGAAAGCCCACGATAATGTCAGTAGTGATGGCAGGATTGCCATATACTCTTCTGAGTTCTGCAACACCCTGTCTGTATTCATCGGTATTGTACTTTCTGTTCATACGCTTTAAAACAGTATCGCTTCCCGACTGGAGACTTAAGTGGAACTGAGGACAGAGCTTGTCGATTTGGGAAATCCTGTCAGCAAATTCAGCTGTCACCACCCTCGGCTCCAGAGAGCCCAGACGAATTCTGGAAATCTTGGGATTTTCAGCTATTTTCTCTATGAGTCTCAGCAGGGCTTCGCCACCCTTTTCACCGTAAGCCTCATAAGAGGAAAGGTGAATACCGTTAAGTACTACTTCCTGAAAGCCCTTATCTGCAAGATGCCCCACCTCCGAAAGCACGCTTTCCGGCGCTCTGGAACGAATTCGTCCTCTGACATAGGGGATAATGCAGTAGGTGCAGAACTGATTGCAGCCGTCCTGGATCTTGATAAAGGCTCTGGTATGACTGTCGCTTTCAGGGCTTTCCAAATCCTCAAAATCAGTTTCTTTACCGATTTCCGTGATGTTTAATTCAGTGTCCTCTGACTCCGAATGCAGAAGTCTCAGGCAGGTCTCCACTATCGTGCCCTTACGATTATTACCGATAATGGCATCTACTCCCAGTGCCTTCATTTCGTCTGTAGTCAGTCCCTGCACATAGCAGCCGCAGGCTATAACAAAGGCTTCCGGGTTCATTTTTTTGGCCTTATGCAGCATCTGTCTGGATTTTCTATCGGCAATATTGGTAACAGAGCAGGTATTGACAATATATATATCGGCTTTCTCGTCAAAATCCACAATACTAGCCCCTGCTTCCTTAAGTGCCTTCGCCATGGCATCCGATTCACAGGTATTAACCTTGCACCCAAGTGTAAGTATAGCAGTTTTTACGTTTTTAAGAATATCTTCACACATATTTCATCAGTTTCGTTGTTTTGCGTGAAATCACGCCATTTTACAAGATTTTTTTGTTAATTTTGCATATTGATTTTTCAAATTAAAATGAGTAGTATAATCATATAATTTCGCTGTTTGCGGAATAATTATAGAAGGAGGTCATTTCAAATGACAACAGTTAAAGTTTCTCTGAATGCCCTGGATAAGATTCAGTCATTCGTTAACACAGTAGGTAACTTTGATAACGATTTCGACCTTATTTCAGGTAGATATGTCATCGATGCAAAGTCCATCATGGGCATCTGCTCTCTCGATGTATCTAAGCCTATCGAGCTTAACATTCACGCTGATGAAAACGTAGATGCTATTCTCAAGGCACTTGCTCCTTACATCGTTCAGTAAGGTGTCACTTAACCGCCACAGGTCCTGTCGCTTTCTTAGTGAAGGTGAATCATTAGACCTGTATGGCATTTTTAGACTAATCGGGGTTTCGAGCGTCGGATGATTCCGACGCTTTTTCTTTGTCCGGATTTTGTAAATCCAGCCTATCTCACATCGATTACTTCTACAGTATCTAATGCAGTCTGTACCAGACCTTCAATGATTCCTGTAAGCTTCTTCTCTGATTTCTCAATTCCTGACAAGATAGGGTGAGTAACAGGATGCTTGGCTACGAAAATCGTACAGCAGTCTTCAAATGGTAAAATAGATGTCTCGAAGGTCTTGATTTTCTCAGAAATAGCTACAATATCCTTCTTATCCCAGGCGATGAGCGGTCTGTAAACCGGTAAGGTGCATACTGCATTGGTGCACTCCAGTGACTGCATGGTCTGAGAAGCTACCTGACCTATGGATTCACCTGTAACAAGGCCGAGACAGCCGGACTTTTTCGCCAGAGTCTCTGCAATACGCATCATATATCTTCTCA
>JAZUHR010000163.1:0-8897 GCA_045641825.1 Lachnospiraceae bacterium | reverse complement strand
TGGTAATAATAAAGCCGTATTTCTTGGGATTTCTCAGGTCCTTAACGTCTCTTTGCTGAAAATGAATATACTTATCCACTCCCGCATCAATAGCATTCTGTCTGGCTGCTTTAACAATATCCCCGTCGATATCAAAGCCCTGAATGTTCATTTCTACATCTGTGCGAATCTTTCTCCTGGCCTCTTCTACAGCTGCATACCAAACCTTTTTGGGAATAATATTGGTCCAGTTTTCTGCCAGGAATTCTCTGTCCATCCCCGGAGCGATATTGGCGCCGATCATGGCTGCCTCAATGGGGATAGTGCCGGAGCCGCAGAAGGGATCCACCAGAATTCTGTCCTTATTCCAGGGAGTCAGCATAATAAGTGCTGCTGCCAATGTCTCCTCGATAGGAGCCTTCGCCGTCATTTTTCTGTAGCCGCGCTTGTGCAGAGACTCTCCTGATGTATCTATTCCCACTACCACTTCATCCTTAAGAATGGACACTCTCACAGGGAATTTGGCCCCGGTCTCAGGAAACCATGAGAGGCCGTAATGCTCCTTCATTCTTTCCACCATGGCTTTTTTCATAATGGACTGAATATCAGAAGGTGAAAAGACCTTACTTTTCACGGAATTTGCTTTTGCCACCCAGAAGGCTGCATCACTGGGCAAAATCTCCTCCCAGGGTATAGCCTTGGTCCCCTGAAAAAGGTCCTCGAAGGTCTCGGCATGAAAGGCACCTACCTTCCACAGGACTCTCTCTGCCGTACGCAGGTTCACGTTAGCTCTGGCAAAAGCGGACACGTCGCCCTCGAAGCACACCTTACCATCCACTACCTCTGTAATGGTGAGCCCCAAATCCTGTAATTCTCTTTTTAAAACTGCTTCCAGACCAAAGTGGCAGGGAGCGATAAACTCAAATTTTTCCATATATTTTCCTAACCTAATCTTTCGTATCTCGAGTATATCAAAGATGCCTGTATTGTCAATATAGCGAGGCCTCACATAGCGGAATAATCCTGCATTTTACACCCTTTTCAATATAAAATCGGATGAAATGACAAGGTCACTCCATCCGACATCGTCGACATTTTAATCTTCCTGCAAATTCTTCTCAAGAAAAGCAATAAAATCCTTCATGACCACATCAGCATCGGTCTCATTCAGCAGCTCATGTCTGTCATTTTCGTACAGCTTAAATTCAACGTCCTTGTAGCCAAGGGCCTTGTAGTTATTGTAAAGTTCAGTAACCGCAGCACCACAGCCACCCACAGGGTCATCCTTACCGGATGCGATGAAAATAGGGAGATTTATGCGTGTTCTCTTGATTCCCTGTGTAGCCTTCATGGTAAGCTCTGTCAGGTCATGGTAAAAAGAGGTAGTACATGTGAAACCGCAGAAAGGATCCTCAATGTACTTATCTACAATAGTAGTATCTTTTGTCAACCAGTCATAAGGAGTACGGGTGCAGATAGAGGTATAAGCCTTACCACCAAACAAAGCCTTATCTAAGAACTTGGACTTATGTCTGGGTCCGGTAAAGAACTTAACCACACTTGCCGCAGCCATTCCCATACGACATGTGCCCACCTTCTGATAAGCTGTACCGCAGATAATAGCACAGTCCATCTGATCGAAGCGCTGAATAACATTTCTGGTAATGATGGAGCCCATGCTATGTCCGAAGATACCGTATTTTTCACTGCGCTTCATGGCGCTTACGGACTTAATGGCACTTACTGCATCCTCGATGACCAATTCAGCACCGTTACTCTCGGCAAAAAAGCCCAGCTCGTCATCCTTAAGAGAAATGCCGTGTCCACGATGGTCGTAAGTATAAACGTCGATTCCCGCCTCATTCAGCTTCTTGATAAAGGGCTCATATCTCTCATGATGCTCTGCCATACCGTGGAGCATAAGCAAAGAACCCTTAACCTTCTCGCTGTCTGTTTTGTAAAAGAAAAGCCGGATTTTATAATCTCCGGCTCCATTTATAAAAATTTCTTCCATTGCCATATTAAATCTCCTTTTTTTTAGCCGGATTATTGCTCCGACCGGGATATAATACTTTCTAAAGAGTAACTGTGTGTCTCACAGACTCCTTTGTAATCGGCTTTAACAGGTAGTCATTAACATGCATACGCCATGCGTCGACCGCATAATCTGTGCAGTCTGCAATGAGATTGACAACCACCTTTTTATTCGTTTTTCTAAGTGCTTCAGTAAGCGCAAAACCTGATGTGGTAGGCATTTCAACATCTGCATAGCAAATATCTACAGTCTTCTCCTCTGCGTAGCCCAAGGCATGCTGAGGATCCTCGAACCCAATCACCAGGTCCTTGGGATAGACAGCCTTTACGCAGCTGATCAGATTTTTCAGCTCCTTCTTATTATTTTGAACAAGCACAATTACCATGCTTTTCCTCCAGTCTGAACCCGTAAAGTCTAAAAAATCAAATGGGCTATCTGGTTATATACAAAATAGGGAAATCCCCGAAATAAGCGCAACAATAAAACCCAAAGTTCTGCAAGCAGAAACAATACAAAACTAAATTCAATTAATCAAACTAAAAAATATTTAATGAGTAAATTTTACTTAAATAAGTACAACAAAAGTACACCAAATTCCTATTGAAATCAAGAAACTTTGTAAACTTTTGTATAACTAAGGCATAATTTTTTTCAAGGAAAGAATAAACTTATTTATGAGCCTTTTCCATAAGGTCAGCATTGGTCATTTCTGCCCAGCTGTACTGTGCCATATACTCGCCTCTGTAGGAATTGATGGCCAGAGTATCGCCCTTGTAGAAATCATAAACATCACACTTGATTTTATTGGGATCAATGGCAATCTGATTCCAGGTCTTAACGATAACATTGCCCACGCCCAGATCCTTAAAGGTCTTCTTCATGCTGGAAATAATGGTGTGTGCCTGGTTCAGAGTAGTCTTGTCTGTAGGTCTGTCCTCCCAGAGAACGCCCACTATCTCACCGGTCTTTACTGCAGCTCCCGCTCTGTCCACGAGGAAGGCAAAAAGCTCCTTGGCCTTTTCTCTGGAAAAAGCCACCTGATGGCCATCCACATATACCTGGAAATTACCAAAGGTCTGTACTCTTACTTCCTTTGTAGAACCGGACAGGCTGTTCTTCCAGTCCTGAGTGGTAGCATCCAGAGTCTCTGTAATATTCTTAGCCTCGACAGGCTTCAGAAGGTAACCTACCGCATGCATCTTATAAGCATCGTAAGCATATTCGGAATAAGCAGTACAGAAAATCACCTTTGTATCCGGCTGAATTTCCTTTATTTTCTTCGCAAGCTCAATACCGGTCATACCACGCAGATTAATATCCAAAAATGCGTAATCCAGCTTCTCCCCATGAGCCTTCAAATCACTGGCATAATTAATGGCATCGCTGCAGGCCTCATATCCCACTATTTCTTCATCCGGGAACACCTTTGCCAGTTCTACCAGCATATCGTCCAATATTAATCTTTCATCATCTACCGATAAAATATTCACAAATAACTACTCCTCTTGTAACCCTTTTTTAACGGCACGTCCTTGTACCTATTTCTGTTCCCTCGGCGAATAATTTTATCATCAAATATTTTACAAAACAACCCACTTTAGACTTATTTAATACTATTTTTCCAACTATAACACTTGTGTTAGATATCACACAATTTTTTACATATCGGAAAAAAATTGCACAATATTTTTTTCGTGTATTATATGCTGTCTTCTCCGCTTTCATAGTGCTCCAGATTCTCCAAAAGCTCTCTTTCTGCGTTGATTTCAGTGGCTCTCATGGTGTCATCCAGTCCGGTCAGGGCTGCAAATGGTGAAAACTGTGCCGCTCTTTCAATCATCCCCATATGTTTTCTGTTGGGTGATTTGTGATGAGGAAGATCGATTATATCTCCGTATTTTTTTAAGACTTCTTCCCTGCTCATCCCTTATGACCTCCTACCTCGCCGTTTCTTTCTATGGTTGTAGCACCCTCTTCAAAGTTCATTCCGCGAAGCACTGCATTTTTACCATACCTTTTCTTTATTTCCAGTATGGCCTTCTGCATATTTTTTTCCCGCTCTTCCTTCTTGTTTCTTTCTTCCCTCTGCTGCTCGATTTCAGAAATATCGGTAAAAAGCGACAGCTGGGTAAACTCCTCTTTTTCTTCCCGCCTTCTCTTGCCCTCTGCTTCGGAGATTACGTGATTGGCAGTTATATTCAGCCTCCTTACGGTCAGTCTTTTGTCTACAATGGTAGAAAACAATTCTATGGTCTTTTCCATAATTCTGCTGCCGCTGGAGGTAAATCCATCTAAGTTTATGGAGCCATGAGCCGGCTTAGGTACCGGTCTTCCGTAAAAATCCATATTGACCTCGCCCTTATATAAACGTGCCCTCTCGGGATCCGCCAGATTTTCATTATCATAACCCACCTGAATTACGATCTGGTCGCATACCAGACACTTGTCCACCAGGTCCAGAGCCAGCAAATCTGCCATTTCCTTTATAATAAGCAGCGCCTTATCGTACTCATATGGGCTCTTCAGCACCTGACCGGATGACAGGCTGTTATTTTCCGGCTTGTAGGCCTTTATATCGCTGATCATAGCGGGTTCATAGCCCCAGGCGTGATCAATAAGCAGCTCGGCATTTACGCCAAAAAGTCTGTAGAGCAGGGCTTCATTGTGGTAGTCATTTTCCTTTCCCACAGAACATCTGCATACATCTCCCAGAGTATACATGCCGTACTGCTCCAGCTTCTTTGAGATGCCACGACCTATGCGCCAGAAGTCAGTAAGAGGCCTGTGATCCCAGAGTTGCTCCCTGAAGCTACGCTCATCCAGCACTGCGATACGCACACCGTTTTCGTCAGGCGGAATATGCTTAGCCACGATGTCCATAGCCACCTTACTCAGAAAAAGATTGCTGCCGATTCCTGCAGTAGCCGTAATCCCGGTGGTATCTAATACCTCCTTAATCATTTTCATTGCCAGTTCCTTGGCCTCCATTTTATATGTCTTAAGATAGGCTGTAACATCCATGAAAACTTCATCCACGGAGTAAATATGGACGTCCTCCGGTGCTATGTATTTGAGATAAACATTGTAAACTATATTGCTGTACTTCATATACAGCTTCATGCGAGGTGTCGCCGCTATATAATCCAGTTCCTGCGAAGGGTCCTTCTGAAGCTCCGGGGCGTTCACACTTTTCCCTGAAAAAGTATGATGAGGCGCCAAATTCAGTCTCCCGGCATTCACTTCCTTAACCTTCTGCACTACTTCAAAAAGCCTTGCTCTTCCCGGTATGCCGTATACTTTTAGGCTGGGGGATACTGCAAGGCAAATAGTCTTCTCCGTACGGCTCACATCAGCCACCACCAGATTGGTGGTCAGGGGATCCAGCCCCCGCTCATGGCACTCCACCGATGCGTAAAAAGACTTTAAATCTATAGCGATATATGTTCTGTTTTCTCTGTCTGTACTCTTCTGCATACTAAAAATATGCTACTTATTGACACTTTTGTCAATGGGAGAATAGGGCTAATCGGGGGTATGACCACTAAGCCAAAAAAGGGTCCGACCGAGGCCGAACCCTTGTAAATTCCTCTAAAGAGGCACTTTATTTTTTAATCACTCTTACCTTACGTACGCCGTCAATCTTCTTAACTGCATCGATAAGCTCATCTGTAGCTGCATCCAGATCGAGCACGGTATATGCGCTGTCTCCCTTGGACTTATTCACCAGATTGTCGATATTGATTCCGCATGCTGAGAAAACGCTTGTGAACTGAGCCAGCATGTTAGGAATATTCTTGTGAAGAATACATACACGGGCATTACTGCGGCAAACACCGGCGTCAACTGAAGGATAGTTTACGGAATTGGTGATATTACCGTTTTCCAGATAATCAACTATTTCCTTAACAGCCATAGCTGCACAGTTATCCTCAGATTCCTCAGTAGAAGCACCCAGATGAGGAATTGCTATTGTATTTGCCATATTGGCGCTCTTAGGATTAGGGAAATCTGTAACATACTTCTTCACCTTACCGCTCTTAAGTGCCTCAGCCATATCATCGTCATTTACCAGAAGGTCACGGGCAAAGTTCAGGATAACTACGCCATTCTTCATCATCTTGAAGGCGTCAGCATTAATCATGCCCTTTGTGTCCTCCAGAAGCGGTACATGAACAGTGATGTAATCGCACTTCTTGTAAATCTCTTCTCTTGTCTTAACGGCCTTGACTTTGCCGGAAAGTTTCCAAGCATTTTCTACGGAAATGTAAGGGTCGCAACCATATACATCCATACCCAGCGATGCTGCAGCATTTGCTACAAGTACACCGATGGCTCCGAGACCGATTACGCCCAGCTTTTTCCCCATAATCTCAGTGCCTGCGTAATTGGACTTGCCCTTCTCTACCATCTTAGCGATATCTCCCTCGCCCTTGATGGTCTTTACCCAGTCAATGCCGCCTGTAACATCACGAGCTGCCAGAAGCATACCTGCAAGTACCAGCTCCTTAACGCCGTTAGCATTGGCACCGGGAGTATTAAATACTACGATGCCGTTCTCAGCGCAACGGTCAAGCGGGATATTGTTAACACCGGCGCCTGCACGTGCAATGGCAGCCAGTTTATTTTTAAATTCCATATCGTGCATGGTAGCAGAACGTACAAGTACGGCATCTGCCTCTTCCATGCTGTCTACAGCCTGATAATCCTCTGTAAAATTACAGGTTCCGGCCTTGCTGATTTTGTTTAAACAATAGTAATTATACATGGCCGACCTCCTTATGCGTTTTCCTGCTCGAATTTCTTCATGAACTCTACCAGAGCCTTAACGCCTTCAATAGGCATAGCGTTGTAGATGGAAGCTCTCATACCGCCAACAGTTCTGTGACCCTTAAGGTTCTCAAAGCCTGCGGCCTTAGCCTCTTTTACAAACTTGGCATCCAGTTCCTCGTTACCTGTAACGAAAGGAACGTTCATAAGAGATCTGTCCTCGGGAACCACTGTACCTTTGAATAATTTGGACTGATCCAGGAAATCGTAAAGGATCTTAGCCTTTTCTTCATTATGCTTCTTCATAGCCTCAAGACCGCCCATCTTCTTCAGCCACTTGAATACCTTACCACAGATGTAGATTCCGTATGCAGGAGGTGTATTGTAAAGAGAAGCATTGTCAGCATGAATCTTATACTTAAGCATGGTAGGTGTGCCCGGAAGTGTATCCTCAGTAATGAGATCCTCACGGATAATAACGATAACTACACCTGCAGGTCCCACGTTCTTTTGAACGCCGCCGTAAATTACGCCATACTTTGTAACGTCAACAGGCTCTGACAGGAAGCAGGATGAAACGTCTGCAACCAGAGTCTTACCCTTTGTATTTGGCAGAGTCTTGTACTTTGTGCCGTAAATAGTATTATTCTCACAGATATATACATAGTCCATGTCATCTGTGATAGGAAGATCAGAGCAATCAGGAATGTAGGAAAATGTCTTGTCCTCAGATGAAGCCAGTTTTACTGCCTCACCATAAATCTTTGCCTCCTGAAATGCCTTCTTTGCCCACTGACCGGTCACGATATATCCGGCCTTTTTATTCTTCATAAGGTTCATGGGAATCATGGCAAACTGCTGGGATGCACCACCCTGTAAAAACAGCACCTTGTAATTGTCGGGAATATTCATGAGATCGCGAAGATCCTGCTCTGCTGTCTGAATGATTGCCTCATACGCCTTGCTACGATGGCTCATCTCCATAACGGACATACCTGTACCATTGTAATCAAGCATCTCTGCTGCTGCCTCTTTAAGTACTTCTTCCGGTAATACTGCCGGACCTGCTGAAAAATTGTAAACACGACCCATAAAATTATTCCTCCGATTCCGCAGACCTAGGTCACCAAACCTGCTATTTTTAATACTTACATCCCCTTTAGCACGCGTGGAACAAGAATTTGATTTTATCACTTTGACGCGCTAAATTGATGTTGTGATACATTGTAGCATTATTAAGGTAAAAGTCAATAGGCAATTAATATTTTTTTAACAATCACATTGTAACTCCGGACACTATTAAAAATTGCGGGGCGACCAGTAAAAAATCCAATAAAAAAATGACTTTAATCTAAAGTCAACTTTAAATTAAAGTCATTATATCAGATCTTCCCGAGACAAAAGCACAGCCTTTAATCTCTCGGCTTCAAAGCCTATCAGAGCCTTTTCTATTTGTTTTTCTTCCTCTAGAAATACCTCCACGATCTCCGGCTGAAAGGAAGTGCCACTGTCCTTCCTTATGATATCAATGGTCTCCTCATGGGAAAGAGGTGCCTTGTAGGTACGCGCCGAGGTAAGTGCGTCATATACATCTGCTACCGCCACAATACGGGCGGAAAGCGGAATTTCCTTCCCTTTAAGGCCGGTGGGATACCCCGAGCCATCCCACTTTTCATGATGGTACAGGCATACCTCTCTGGCCAAATCAAGGAAGGTCTCATGGCCTACAGTGCTGATGGCTCTGTCCAGCACTTCTGCTCCGAAGGTAGTATGTAGATGCAGATGCTCTATAATTTCTCCATCGTTCTCCACATCGTACCTCTTCTTTCCCTTTAGCACAGAATCCCTGATGCCTACTTTCCCTATGTCATGGATAACGGAGCTTCGTCGAAGATCTCTGATAAAATCATCATTTATCCTCTCAGGAAACATTCCTCTATCCTTAAGCGCACAAGCTAAAATATTGGCATATTCGGTCACACGCTTCGAGTGACCTCCGGTCAGACCATCCCGCATCTCTAAAAGGTCTGTCAGACTTTCTGACAAAGCATCAAATATGAGCTCTATCTCATCCAATTCATTATTCTTTTTATTATTTACAGTCTTGTCCAAATTA
>JAZUHR010000162.1:0-4840 GCA_045641825.1 Lachnospiraceae bacterium | reverse complement strand
GAGCAGAAGCCCTTTGATGTAGTTTTCCTCAAGCCCTTACGAATGCATAAGTCCATATATCCCACAGGACCTGCAGTAAAGCGACTGGTAATCGACTTCCGTCTGCCTCCTGAGGCGGTATCTGCCCTCCAGCAGGATCAGGCTACAGTCCTGTCTCTTTTTGACATGGAGGTCCCTATTATAAGACTTAAAAACAACGCTCTAAAGGAGGCCTGTGACCACCTGGAAAAAATACAGACTCTTTATCGCCTGCAGCCGGCAGGATATCTAACCGAGGTCCGAAACGAACTCTACGCCTTTCTTTCCTGTCTGTATAATCATAGAAAAGAAAATATTTACCGCAATGAGACCGAGGATCGTCTGGAGGCCAAAATCTACGCTATCACCAGTTATATCCATTCCCACTACACTGAGGAACTGACGCTGGAAGGACTGGCGGAGCAATTTTTCATATCCTCCTATTATCTCTCCCATCAGTTCAAGCAGATTACAGGCTTCACTCTCACCAATTACATTCAGATGACCCGTATAAGAAATGCCGAACAGCTCCTTCTCTCCACCCACAGAAAAATCACGGACATAGCCCAGGATTGCGGCTTCAACTCCTTTTCACAGTTCAACCGCACCTTCCGTAAAATGGTGGGCAAGAGTCCTTCGGAATTCAGAAAATAAGCATTAATCCAGAACCTTCTCTGAAGTTTTCTTAATGCCGTATTTGCCGTTCACTACATTTTCGCCCCATTCCGAGGAGAGATTTTTCCCGGCCCAGTCTATGGATAAATCCAGATATTCCACACCTCCGCTGTTCCCTTTCCAGCTCCAGGCCATGTATCCGATTTTTTTATCAAAGCAATATTTCATAAGATAGTCTTCCTTGACATCTCCGTCCGAGTGCTTGTAGCCGAATTCACCCACACAGACACAGAGATTGTGCCGGGTAGCGCCTTCAAGCATGTAGCGTATCATCCAATTCGATCCTCCGGAAATACCGTACATATGTACTGAAAACATGGTGTTTTTAAGAGGATCGGCATTGAATACCTCTACCCCTTTCATCCTTATGCAGACTCCGAACTGGCCCCAGCCGGCCGAATCCACCATCAGCAGGTTTTCTATGCCGGCTTCACGTAGGCGTGGAATAGCTTTGATATAGGCCTCGCTCCACTTATCGTAATCCCAGGACTCCATCCATTCGTTGGCTATATTAACTATGCAGTAATCTTCGCTACCTTTAAGCACAGAAGCCAAGTCAATCCAGTAATCCACTATCTCTTCCAGCTTCTTCTCATCATCTTTACCGGTGGCATCATGTACCTCAAGTACGGCAATCATGCCTCTTTCTCTGGCCGCCTCCATGACATATTTTACAGCTTCCTTGCTGTCCTTTTTCCACTGAAGGCCGCAGGCAAGAACAATTCTCACACAGTTGGCTCCGGTATCTGCGATAGCATCAAAGGCTGCCTCATCCTGATCCGGGTACCATGCGTGTGCGTGATTTATGCCTCTCAGCAACACTTCTTTTCCGTCCGCCGTTTTAAGGCTAGTCCCATCCACGTATAAGCCCCTGTGCTCGCTCTCTTCTGCACCTTCTGCCTTTTCATTTCCGTCAGCCAGGTGTAAAAATAGGAATATTCCGGCTGCTAGCGCCACTAAGAGCGCCAGCAAAATTATACCTGTCCACTTGAAAAATTTTCTGATTTTCTTATTTTTCTTTTTTTCGTCGCCGGTCATCACCTAACCCCCATGTAAAAAAAGCAGTTTTCGCACCGTTAATTCAAGCAATTCGCTTATTTTTATTTATTGTATCAAAAACCTTCCGCTAATGCATTATTATTATTTCCTTATCCTAACAATAAGGAAATAATGCTTGATTATTTTCCTTTTCCCTTGTAAAATATGAACAATTGAAGCGCCCTAGGGCGTATTATTTTGTGCAAGATTTGTAAGCACTTACAAAAACTGCGTTTTGCACATATTCTTAAGAGGGCAACATGATACAAAAAAATTTCTTAAAAAAGACAGCTCTTTTCCTGGCGTTAATGCTTGTATTTAGCACATTTACAGCATTTCCTTCCGCTAATGCCATGGCCGCATCCACTGCTTCCGTTGAAATTCAGCAAAGCGGCGGAGACTTTGAGACAGCCTATGTGACTTGGAAAGCGGTTACAAATGCCACTGAGTACCGGGCATATGTGGCGTCTGCCGGCTCCAATAATTTCACCAGACTTGATAATGAACTGGTAAGAAATTACGGAGATTATTTCAGAGCAGATGCTGTGGGCATTAAGGGCGGCAATTATGTCCTTAAAGTTGAGGCATACAATGGTGCAAGCCTTATCTCCTCTGCTGTTACAGGCACTATCGCAGTGGCAGCCCATGACAGATCCGGCTATGCTTTTGTAAACGGTACTTCATCAGGTGCCTATAATGAAGACGGCACTCTCAGAAGTAATGCAGTTGTGGTCTATATCACTGAGCAGACCAAGGACTCTGTGAAAATGGACGTAGTGACTAGCAGTAAGGGTGCCACTACCCCATGCACAGGTATCGTGGAGATTCTGGCTGCTTATAAGAAGGGCTATGAGACCAGACCTCTTGCTATTCGTGTCATCGGAAAGGTAACAAATTCCGGTGCCATGACCTCCACCAAGGATAACAAGGGTGATCTCCTTATCGATACCAATAAGAAAGCAATGGGCATCACCGTAGAAGGTATCGGTAACGATGCTGTTGCCTTCGGATGGGGCGTTCGTATCAAAAATGCTGCCAATATCGAAGTTCGTAATCTCGGCTTTATGGCTTGTAACAGTGGCGAGGGTGACAATGTAGGCCTCCAGCAGGACAATGACCATATCTGGATTCATAACAACGACATGTTCTACGGTATGGCAGGTGGCGATGCCGATCAGGCCAAGGGCGACGGTGCGCTGGACACCAAGAAATCCACCTATGTTACTCACTCCTATAATCACTTCTGGGATTGCGGTAAATGTAACCTTCTGGGTCTTTCGGAAGGAACGACGGAAGGTCTTTTCATCACCTACCACCACAACTGGTATGACCATTCCGATTCCAGACATCCTCGTGTCAGATACTACTCTGCACACGTTTACAACAATTACTACGACGGTAATGCCAAATACGGTGTAGGTGCCACTCTCGGCTCTTCTGTATTTGTTGAAAATAACTATTTCAGAAACTGTCAGTACCCTATCCTCACTTCCATGCAGGGAAGCGATGTTTTCGCAGGTGGCACCAAGCGTGACGTTACCAACAATGCTACTTTTTCCAAGGAAAACGGTGGTAATATCAAGGCCAGCGGAAATATCATGGTAGGCAAGTACACTTTCATTCCTTACGGCGCATCCACTTATACGCTGAAGGGCAATGAAGTAGCCTTTAATCTCACCGGCACCACTTCTACTCAGGACTTTGACGCCATCGTCCTTGACAGAAATGAAAAAGTGGATGGCAGCATCCATGCTTATACCGGCGGTGCTACTTATAATAATTTCGATACCTCCGGAAGCTTCTACTCCTATAAGGCAGATAAGGCTGAAGATGTACCTGCTATCGTTGCCAAGTGGGCAGGACGCGCCTACGGCGGCGATTTCACCTGGACCTGGAATAACGCTGCAGATGATTTCGACTACGGCGTAAACAAGGCTCTCAAGGCTGCTATAGTAGGCTATACCTCCAAGCTTTTGTATGTAGGCGGCGGTGCTGTAGCTCCGACCTCTACACCTGCACCCGCTACCGCTACACCTACTCCTGCTGCTACACAGGCTCCCGGTAGCACAGCCACACCTACTCCTGTTCAGGGTAGTAGTGGAAATGTAGCGCCAGCCGGCACCACAGTGCATAATTTCACTACAGATGGATTAAAAAGCAGTATTTTCACCATATCCGGTAATTTATCTACATCAAAGGGTACAGAGAGTTACAATGGTCTCACACTGACTCAGTGTCTGAAGATTGAAAGTGCCACAAGCATCTCCTTTACCACTGCAGGAAGCGCATCACTCACACTGGTATTTAACAGTGCTTTCAACGGCAAAATTAAGATAGACGGCAATTCCCTGGCTGCGGTAAATGGCATTCTTACTACCGAACTTGAGGCCGGAAACCACACTATTACCAAGGTGGACTCCACCAATCTCTACTATATGGTACTCGCCAATGCAGGTAATACAGGAAACAGCCCGACACCGGCTGCCACCGCGACACCGGTTCCCACAAGTACTCCTGTCGCTACAGAGGCACCTGTGAATACTCCTGTGCCTACAGAGGCTCCCAAGCCTACAGACAGCGCTGTAAGTACACCTGCTCCTACTGAGGTTCCCGTGAACACTCCTGTGCCCACTGAGCAGCCTGCGAATACTCCTGTAGTCACAGAGACGCCAGTAAACACTAAGGCGCCTACAAGTACTCCTGCAGCCTCTACGCCGGCTCCTACGGAAGCTCCTGCTCCTACAGATCCTTTGGGCAATACCACTCAGCCAACAGATGCTCCCATCAACATCCCCGGCCTGATTACCGCTACTCCTACACCTACGGCAGCAGAAGCCACACCGACTCCCGCTCCGGAAGTTACCAATACACCGGTTCCTACACCTACAGAAGCCCCTGTAGCCACTCCTACAGATACTCCTGCAGCTACCGAGCCTAAGGACAGCAACAACACTGCTATATACATCATTATCATTGTTGTACTTGCCCTCGCCGCAGCAGGCGTGATTGGCTTCTTCGCAGTAAAGGCTGTTAAGAAAAAGTAAATATTATGAAAAAGGAAGTTTCCTGCTGTATAGCAGTAAAAATATCCTAAAAACAAAAAAGCAAT
>JAZUHR010000161.1:0-8517 GCA_045641825.1 Lachnospiraceae bacterium | reverse complement strand
TCAGCATTTTTCTGATCTGCGGCATTGTAACTTAACTGTCTGAAGCCCTCGTAATTCATAGGCTCCCATACGAAGTGATTGAAGAGCTTGGACTTCTGTGAGAGTCTGGAGCCCAGAGAATAAAGGTCATTCTGTGCGCCGATTACCTTGGTGCAGGTGGTCTGCGGATAGGAATTCAAGTCCATCCAGTAGGGTGTGTAGCCCATGGACTGTGCTGCAGATGCAATAGCCATGGAGATTCGGTAGTGGCCGAAGCCCATTCTGATATTGCCTACGATGATTCCCTTCTCGGTATCAAAATCCTCGCCACCCTTTGTATCCGTAATCTGTACGGTCTTGATGCCCAGTGCATCGCCTACATAGGGATTTTTCTCAATGGTAATCTTATAATCCGCATTTGAGTCATCACCGAATTTTTTCTGAAATTTCTTCTTGGATTTCAGCGCTTTTTTCTGGACTCCTTTCGGCATCTCGTTGCCGAAAATCACCTGTGATCTGTCTGCCATTTTCTGCTCCTTTTACTTTACTTTTATTAATTTCCCACTTTATTTAACTGTAATACCGTCCATGATGATATCTATCATTTCCTCCAGCGCATCCTCGTAGGAGATATTATTCTCCACCAGCACATTGCTGGCAAAAAATTCCGCGATGGTGCTCTCAATCATGGTCTTAAGCACCGGAATGGATACATTCTTGATTTTCCCCTGAGCAATGCCTGAATTAATCAGAGTGATGGTGGCGTCCCAGTCGGTCTGAAGATAGGTCTCCAGACGCTGATAAATCCCCGGCAGCTTTTCCTTGAGCTGATAGAGATTGGACAGGCCGATATTCTGATAGCGCTCAGGCAGGACTATGATGATGCTTCTGATTTTGTCTACCACATCCATCTCCGGATCCAGCAGAATAGCCTGCTCACTGCGCTTGATATCGGAAAAGCAATAATCCACCACAGCTAGGAGCATATCCTCCTTGCTGCTAAAGACATTGTACAAGGTTTTCTTGCTTATACTCAGATTTTTGGATATATCATCCATAGTGAACTTCAGTCCCTTTTTGCTGAATTCGTCAATAGCTGCGTTAAGTACCTGTTCTTTCAAGCTGTTCATTGGCAATAGTCTCCTTGATTTACTCGGGGCGGCCACTAAAACGACATGAAAATAGCACCGCCCGAGAAACTCTATGTAAATCTTTACTCCCCTTTGGAAACGCAGAAACCCATTTGCGTTTCGCAGTTTCCATTATATCAGCGAATTTTTGTCAAGTATATAGGCAACTTACACAAAAAAAGATGGCTTTTTTGTGCACATTGCACAAGCGCCATCTCTTAAAAACGTTTTATTAAATAAACTTAAAGGAAACTTGTGGGTGGGTGAGAGCCTCGTAAGTCAGCACTTTTTCCAACTTCTACACCTCTATCACCATATCCTTGGATACAGAATAAAGCACTCTTCTTATTACCGGCTTTTCCGTAATATCCGCCAGTGCCTTCCCGTAGAGTTCCAGCTGCACACGGTATTTTTTGGTGAGCTCCACAGCAGCATCGCTGTTTATGTGGTCTGTCTTGTAGTCTACTATTACCAGGCCATCAGGAGTCTCGAAGTAGGCATCGATAATACCCTGTATCATTACCCTGTCAGTCTTGTCATTGTAGCCCGACAGCCTCTGATAGTCCTCCGGAGTCAGGCCATACACAAAGGCCTGCTCTCTATGAAGCTTTCCTGCCTTGAAGGCGGCTATCATTTCCTGTCCGATGGAGCTCATGACAAAGGCAGTCAAGGTAGCGATGCGCACCGTATCCATAATATCCGCAGGTAAGAAGCCTTCAGAAATCAGACGGTCCACCTCCTGCTTTATTACCTCCTTGGCCGTAGTATAGGTGCTGTAGTCTCCGGTATATTGAAGCTTTTCGAATACTTCGTGATAAAGAGTGCCTCGAAGCGCTCCCTTCTTGGCGGAGTCGTCTGCCTCCTTTCGGCTGCGGTTTTTGTCATGTACAGAGCCTCCCGGATTCTCAAAGTCCTGAAGCTCTCCGCCCTCCTCCAGCATATCTATGGCGCGGTGCTTGAGCTCCGATACGGATACACGCATGGGCGCCTTGGCCTCGGAGAGACGTGGATATACATAGTCCTTACGCTTCTCTATCTCCGCCTGCATTTCCGGTGAAAAAGCAAAGCTACTGTCGTCCCGCTCGTTTTCCTGACTTTCGGGCACTTTCCCGGTCTTTACGTCTTCTGCCTTCACACTCTCTGCAGGCGAATCCGCTTCCCCGGTGTCCTCCCCCTTCACATCCGCTGCAGGTCTTACGCATTTAATCCTAAATGTGGAAGCAAAGTGCTGATCCTCGATATCCACGCTCATAAGCCTTACGCCGCTGCCGTTTTCCAGAATATTACTTATCAGGCTGTCATTTGCCCCACTGAAAATAAGGGGCAAAATCATGTCAAAAAACTTGTTGGCAGTTGACATGGCGCTATAGGAAAGAGCACCATTCACCAGCACCGAATTGGCAGCCTTGGTCATGGTTTTTTCCGGATTGGAAGTGGTCCCCACTATGATGAGCTTTTCTCTGGCACGAGTCAGGGCCACATAGAGATTTCTAGCCTTTTCCGCTATGGCAGCACGACGCTTTTTATGGCTCATCACCACTCTTCCGGCAGTCTTCTGCTTAACCTTTTTCTCGGTATCCACGCATACTGACACCAGTCCCAGCCGCTCGTCTATAAGGACACTGTCACTGCTTTCCCTTAGATTAAACTGCCCACCGGAACAGCAGAGGAAGACCACCGGATACTCCAGTCCCTTACTCTTGTGAATAGTGCAAATTCTGACGCAGTCCGTGACGGCATCTCCGGCCGCCTCTCCCATATCCTCGTCTCTTTCCAGTAGTCTGTCTATATAGCGTAAAAAATCATGCAAGCCGGCGTAGGAGGAATTCTCGTATTTTTTGGCCAGCGACACCAGATAATCCAGATTGGCGGCTCTTCTGTCGCCACCCGGCAGGACTGTTACCGCATCCTTGTAGCCTGTAATTTCGTATAATTTTTCCACGATTTCATGCACTGTGCAGAAGGAGGCTTCCTCTCTCATCCGAGTCAAAAGCGCTATCAGGCCACAGGCTTTCTCATCACCCTCACCAGCCGATATCTTCACCATTTCATACAGGCTTCTCTGATGACCACTTTCGGTCTTTCGGCCGTAGCACGCCTTAAGATGCGCCATATCATGCGCAGTAAATCCTGCAAAATCCGAGTAAAGCACCGCTGCCATGGGAATGTCTCCGTAAGGATTATCCAGCACCCGCAGAAAGGCCATGACCTTTTCTATTTCCACCGCGCCGAAAAAGCCGGTGGAATTCTCTGCCTGCACCGGTATTCCCAGACTTCCGAAGGCGTTGATAAAGCGGTCGCTTACGTTCTTATTCTTGGGCACCAGTACCGCGATATCACCATAGCGCAAATCCCTGGTGCGCTTGCTTCCGTCAGCAGCCGGCTTGTCACTTACCTGGAATTTTTCATCCATAAGCTCCAGAATTCTGCGTCCGGTAGCGATAGCTTCATCATACTGCTTGTCCCTGACGCCTCTGGAGAGACTGATGTCATTTTCACCGATGTCTTCCGGCGCTTCTTCCTCATCCTCATCGCCTGATGCCGCCACCAATATGACTTCCGTATCGTTCATCTCGGTGTCATCCGTATAAGCCCCGGAGCCGAAGTAGAGGGCCGCAGCCTTGTCATACTCTATCTCTGCCGTGTCTGCCCGCATCACGCCCCGCATTATGATATTTACAGCGTCCAGAACAGCCTTGCGGCTTCTGAAATTCATGGACAGATCTATCTTTCTGTAGTCACCATCATAGGTGAAATCAGCATATTTTTTATTAAAAAGCTCCGGTCTGGCATTTCTGAAGGAGTAGATGGACTGCTTCACATCGCCCACCATGAAAAGATTGGGGTCTCCGTCATATTCACCGGATATGGAGCGCAGGATATATTCCTGCAGATAGCTGGAATCCTGATACTCATCTATCATGATGGCATCGTAGTTTTTACGCATCTCCTTTGCAGTCTCGGAGGGCACCACATCCCCGTCCTTTTTCACACAGAGAATCCTGTAAGCCATGTGGGCTATATCGGAAAAGGAGTAGGCATTGTTGTCACGCTTGGCAGCATCCATGCGCTGCAAAAATTCCTTCGTCTCCGCTATCAGAGCCTTCAGGGCCACGTTGGATTTTTCACGCATCTCACCATGCTTTTCTAAGGAGCAGTAAAAATAGTCGGATGCCAATCCCTCGATAACCTTTTTATAGCCGTCACGAATGCCCTTTACCTGCTCCACCAGCTGGGGGTCATCCTCCTTCGATTTCCTGCCGATAGGCGGGTAATCCACGTTGATTCTTTCCCTGACCGCTTCGTAATCCGGCAGCACCTCGATTATATGATTAAGTATCTGCTCATCCTTCTGCAGGGAGGGCAGGTAGGAGGAGGGACCACCTATCTCATTGCAAAGAGAAGCCGCCTTGGCATTCATGCCCAGCGCATCCCTGACCACTCTCTCGGTCTCCGCCATCATTTCGTCATATAGAGGGCTTTTAGAAAAGTCCGTGTCCAAAAGAGGATACAGTGAATCCAGCCATTCGTAAGGATCCGGAGTATTATTGGCTGCATGGAGGAGGCTCAGCACCAGACTTTTGGCAGCCTGATCACTATTGTAGGCCCCAAAGCTTCTTACCAGTATCCTGAAAGGATCATCGGAAAGCCCCGCTGTCCTTAGGTATTCATCTTCAAAAAGCCGGTTCAGTACATCCTCTTCCAGTAATTTCCCTACCGCTTCGTCCTCAGTGGTAAAGCCCGGATCTATCTGGAGCTCCTCAAAATTCTCTCTGACCACAGACATACAAAAAGAGTCTATAGTAGAGATCTGAGCATTTATGATGGCTGCAGACTGCTGCTGCAGATGCAGGTCGGAAGGATTGGCAGCCACCGCTTCCTCGATGGCCTTTCTGATTCTGTCCTTCATCTCTGCCGCCGCCGCTCTGGTGAAGGTCACTATCAGCATGCGGCTCACATCGGCAGGATGCTCTTTATCCGTGATACGCTCAATAATTCTTTTTACCAGTACGGCGGTCTTGCCGGAGCCTGCCGCTGCCGCCACCAGAAGGGAGCAATTTGCAGCATCTACCACCTTTTGCTGGTCTACAGTCAGTTTTACGTCTGCCATTACTTCTCCTCCTTTCTCATTCTGGCTATAGCTTCATCCTTCGATAATTTTTTCATAACTCTGTAGCTGTCTCCGCAGGCCAGGTCAAAGCCGCATACCGAGTGAAAATCACAGCGGTCACAGCTCATGCCTTTGCCCTTTCCTATCGGCTGCTTAGCTATATTTCCGTCTGTGATATCACGGCTCTGCATATCCACCTTTTTCCTCGCAAATTCCAGAATTGTATAGAATTCATCATCTGTGGCGGCCTGTTTGCTCTTACCTATATTGCCGTCCTTGGTGACCGAGATGCCGATTTTGTCGGACTTTACGCCGGGCTTCACCATACCGCTGCCATTGTCAAAAGTGGAATCCAGCGCGATAAGCACATCATCACGCACATTGATAAGGCCCTGAGGCTTAAATTGCGAAGTGCGTTCCTTCGCGATAGTCTCGGTCATATCATCATGCTCTGCTTTGTCCGTCAGATTCAAAATAGGGTCGTTAATGGCATTGTAAAGCAAGGCTGCGGGGATGGCATTTTCAGACTCTGCGACCTCCACACTCATATACAGAGGCAGCTGCAGGCTGTTGCCATAGTAAAGTTCCTCCAAATCCACCTCGTGCTCAGAGGACTTGTAATCCACGATTTTAACCGCTCTTTTGCCGTCTATCTCACAGTCGTCGATACGGTCTATTTTACCCACGAATTCATAGCCCTCTGCTGATACCTTAAAGGGCTTTTCAAAAACCGCCGGCTCGAAAAGCGTGTCCTTAAGCTGCTCCGTCATCATTTCCACTGTGACACGCAGGGCTTCCTCTACACGTTCCTCGATGTAACTGTTTTTCTCGCTGTCCTTAAAAATACCTTCCTTGTAGCTATCTGTAGCTGTACGGGCGCAGTCGGTAATAATTTCATCCCGCACCCCGGGCTCCACCTCTGCCCATCTGAGATTCCTTTTCTTTAATTCCTTACCGTAATTCTCCAGAGCACTGTGGGCTACATCACCAAAATCTATAGGGGACAATTCATACTTTTCACTCTGCAGAAGTCTCATGCCGTACTTAAGAAAATGCTTGAAAGGACAGGCTGCAAAGGCTTCCAGTCGGGATACGCTGCCGTAAAGCTTTTCTCCGTACAAGGCTTTCGCGGTCTCTCGCGCCAGTCGCTCCGGCTCCACGGCAGAAAGCGCCATTTTTTCAGCGTTCACGCGACGTTTTTCAGAGAGCATATAGCCCTTTCCCAGGTCATTCTGCAGCGTACGCTCGTCCTCAGGCAGGTTCTCCCAGCCCAGTGTCTGCAGGTTCGGGAAGATGGACTGCACCTCTCTCACCACCTGGGATACCTGAAGAGTCGTGCCCTCCTTGTCCCTGCCGGACCAGGATATATATAATCTTTCCCTGGGCTTGGTAAGGGCTAAATATGTGTAAAAACGGTCATTTCCGATTTTTTTCATGGAGTCCGGAGACAGAGTGATGCCGAATCCCTCCAGGGTCTGCTTATCCTTGTCGGTAAGGATAGGGCGCTTTACGGCCGGCTTCGGCAGCATGCCTTCGTTGGCCCCCAGAATAAAAAGTGCTTTGACGTCCTTAAGTCTGGTACGCTCCATATCGCCGATTATAATCTGCTCTGCGCCCTTGGGCACCATGCCCACCTTAGCCTCCATAAGACCCGCTTCGCAGATACCGCGAAATTCCTGGGCAGAGATTACCTCATCTCCTAGAAAAGCCACCATCTGATTCAGTATCTCGCCTATCTCCGAGTAGACCTTTTCATAGACCTGGGCGTTCAGACTTTCACCCTTCTCCTTGAGGATGTCCGCCTTGTCCAAAAGCCTCTCCTCTACCTTTAGAGCCTCCAATGTAGCTGTAAGCAGGCGCGCAAAATCAGCCGCCTTCTGCGGCTTTAAGCCCGACAGACGTCTTACGGCTTTCCATAGCTTCTCACGAGTCCCATTTACACGGTCCAGAGAAATCTCCATTTTGCCATAATACTCCTTGGTAAAAGGCCTCTCCAGACGACTCCCCTTTATGCCCAGAGCTGTGCAATAGGTCTCCAAAAGGCAGGCCTCCTCGTGCTCTATTCCGGACAGGCTGTTTTTCGCAATAGCGATGATATTATCAGTATCCGCGCCTCTCTCCATCAGCCTCAGCAGCTGCATGACAAAGCCTGCGCATTCATTCTCATAAAGGCTGCGCTTTCTATCCAGAAAGACATTGCCGGAAATCCCTGCCAGCGCCTCGTAGACCTCCGTGCCCATAGTATCCAGGTCACTTACCAGAACAGCAATATCACTAAGTCTGTAATGCTCCTCGCGCAAAAGCTTTTCTATGCGAATGGCAGCATACTTGGCCTCGCTTTTTACGTCTCCCGCCTGAAAAGTAAAGACCGCCCCGGTATCGCATGTGGCTTTCTTAGGCGCGTAGAGGCCATTTTTAAGGCACGCCAAAGATGGGTCGGCGTATTTATCGTAAGAGGTAAAGACAGGCTCAATAACGTCGATTTTCATAGCATCCGCCAGTGCAGAGAGCTCAGCTATAGCTTCTTTACTCATGTTGAAGAGCTGGTAGGGCTTCAGAGCCTTTTTATAGGATGCTTCATCTATGGTGATGGCGCATTTTACGTCTACTGTAAGCTTCAGAATCTTCTTTAAGATTTCACGCTGGGATGGAGTAAAGCCGGTAAAGCCATCCAAAATGACCACGGAATTTGAAAAAACTCCGCTTTTTTCAGCTAATTCAGCAAAGCGGTCGTAGCGGCCCTCCTGAGTCACCTTTTTCTCTCCCAGGTAGCTCTCCACCCCTGACAAAAGCGTCAAGGCGTCCTTAAGCTTACCCTTAAGTCTGCCGGTATTTTCCCCCTGCTCGATGGCATTCTGCAGCATTTCCTCGCTTACGGAATACTGGAGAAGCTCGGAGATCAAGGCCTTGGCCTCAGCCACAAAGCCGGGATAGACTGCATTTCTCCGATAAAGCACCAGATCGTCCTTTTTCTCTATGAGCACCTTTTTTATAATCATGCTCTTGGCAATCTCCGGCAAAAATTCCGGTGCCAGACCCGAAAGAGTCCCGAAAGCCTTATCCGACAAGCGTTTCAGGCTGGTAACATCGATATTCATAATGCCCTTGCAATCCGGGCGCGAAAGCAAATCCCACTGGGTAATCATGGAAAATTGCTCAGGGACTATGTAATAATATGTTCTTTCCGGATGCTTCTTAGCCTCTCCCAGCACATAATCATACAAGTATTTCGTTTTGCCGCTGCCCGCAGGCCCCAATACAAACTGTAATGCCATTGACTTTGCTCCTATATGTGTG